>CAYSRA010000011.1:0-38186 GCA_964433205.1 uncultured Thiohalobacter sp.
GCAAGATCACCCAGTACACGCGCTACGGCACCGTGGTGCTGGCCACCTTCCAGGCCATCGGTATTTCGACGGCACTGCAGGGGCAGATGGTGGGCGGTCAGCCGCTCGTGGTTTTGCAGGGGATGCCGTTCATAATTTCCGCGGTTGCCTGCCTGGTCACGGGCACCCTGTTCCTGATGTGGCTGGGCGAGCAGGTGACCGAGCGCGGTATCGGTAACGGTATATCGATCATTATTTTCTCCGGTATCGTAGCCGGCCTGCCGGCGGCTATCGGTGGCACGCTGGAACTGGTGCGTACCGGTGAAATGAATACCCTGAGTATTCTGTTCCTGTTCGCGGTGGCCGTGGCGGTAACGGCGTTCGTGGTGTTCATCGAGCGCGGACAGCGGCGTATCACGGTGAACTATGCGAAACGCCAGCAGGGTCGCAAGATGTATGCGGCACAGAGTACGCACTTGCCGCTCAAGCTGAACATGGCGGGCGTTATCCCGCCGATTTTTGCGTCGAGTATTATCCTGTTCCCGGCAACTGCGGGACAGTGGTTCGGCAGCAACGAAGGGTTTGGCTGGTTGAAGGATATTTCTTCGGCGCTGTCGCCGGGACAGCCGTTGTACATCCTGTTTTATGCGATGGCAATTATATTCTTCTGCTTCTTTTATACGGCGATCGTCTTCAATTCGAAGGAGACCGCCGACAACCTGAAGAAGTCGGGAGCGTTTATCCCCGGTATTCGTCCAGGCGAACAGACGGCAAAATACATCGACGGCGTGATGACGCGCCTGACGCTGGCGGGGGCGATTTATATTACCTCAGTCTGTCTGCTGCCGGAGTTTTTGATTTTGTACTGGAACGTACCCTTCTATTTCGGTGGTACGTCGCTGTTGATTATCGTGGTCGTGGTCATGGATTTCATGGCCCAGGTTCAGTCTCACATGATGTCGCATCAATATGAGAGTCTGATGAAGAAAGCTAACCTCAAGGGCCAGGGTCGTTCCGGGTTGCTGCGTTAGCATCAATTGATACAGGTGAAACGATGAAAGTTCGCGCTTCCGTAAAACGCATTTGTCGTAACTGCAAGATCGTCCGTCGCAAGGGCGTGGTCCGCGTTATCTGCAAGGATGGCCGCCACAAACAGCGTCAGGGCTGATGCAGGCGTCAAACGTCATAATTGTTTGGTTTTAGATTGAAAACAGGGGCCAAATCCGGTACTCTTGCGCGTTTCGCGACTCGCAACCGCTTTGTCCCGTTGAGGAGAACAGATTCATGGCTCGTATAGCCGGGATTAACGTACCGCCGCAGAAACACGCCGTTATTGCGCTGACATCCATTTATGGAATCGGCCGCACCACGGCGAAGAAGATTTGTGATGCCACTGGCGTCAGCCCGGACACCAAGATCAAGGATCTGTCCGAGCCCGAAATCGAGAGCATTCGTGGCGAAGTCGCAAAATACACGGTCGAGGGCGATTTGCGCCGCACCGTGGCAATGAACATCAAGCGTCTGATGGATCTGGGCTGCTATCGTGGTATGCGTCATCGTCGCGGTCTGCCGATGCGCGGCCAGCGTACCCGTACCAACGCACGCACCCGTAAGGGTCCGCGTCGTCCGATTCGTCGATAAAGTTTTCGTAACAGGTATTTAGAACATGGCAAAAGCACCGACTCGTACGCGGAAAAAGGTCAAGAAGAATGTGGTTGATGGTATCGCCCACATTCACGCGTCGTTCAACAACACGATCGTGACCATCACCGATCGCCAGGGCAATGCGCTCGCATGGGCGACTTCCGGCGGTTCCGGGTTCCGCGGCTCCCGCAAGAGCACGCCGTTTGCGGCCCAGGTGGCTGCTGACCGCGTCGGCGAGATGGTCAGGGAGTTCGGTGTCAAGAACCTCGAAGTCGAGGTCAAGGGCCCCGGTCCGGGACGTGAATCCGCAGTACGTGCCCTGAACAATGCCGGTTTCAAGATTACCAACATTACCGATGTGACCCCGATTCCGCACAACGGTTGCCGCCCGCCCAAGAAGCGACGCGTGTAAGGCGGAGGAGAGCAAATGGCAAAGTACACAGGACCAAAATGTCGCCAGTGCCGTCGTGAAGGCACCAAGCTGTTTTTGAAAGGCGAAAAATGTTACACCGCGAAATGCGCGGTCGAAAGCCGTCCGTTCCCGCCGGGACAGCACGGTCAGCGCCGTACGCGGTTATCTGACTATGCAACCCAGTTGCGTGAGAAACAGAAGATGCGTCGCATCTACGGCGTGCTGGAACGCCAGTTCCGTAACTACTACAAGGCCGCCGCCGGCAAGAAGGGCTCCACGGGTGAAAACCTGCTGCAGCTGCTGGAAGGACGTCTGGACAATGTGGTTTACCGCATGGGCTTTGCTGCTTCCCGCACTGAAGCGCGCCAGTTGGTCCGCCACAATGGCATTACCGTAAACGGCCAGCGTGTCACCATTCCGTCCTACCAGGTCAAGCCGAATGACAACCTGGCGGTCGCAGAAAAAACACGCAAGCAGCTGCGCGTGCAGTCTGCGCTTGAAGTCGCTGAGCAGCGCGGGTTTGTTGACTGGATCGACGTGGATTCGAAGAAGATGGAAGGCGTATTCAAGGCCCTTCCGGAGCGTTCGGATCTGCCGGCCGAAATTAACGAACATCTTGTTGTCGAGTTATACTCCAAGTAAAGCAACAGCTTAAGAGGGCTATTCATGCAGGGCAAGGTTACCGAGTTCCTGAAGCCACGTATTGTTGACGTGCAATCCATTAATGAGCGTACCGCGCGCGTGGTGCTGGAACCGCTCGAGCGCGGTTTCGGACATACGCTGGGCAATGCGCTGCGTCGCATTCTCCTGTCGTCCATGCCAGGCTGTGCCATCACCAGCGTCGAGATCGACGGCGTGCTGCACGAGTATTCCTCCGTAGAGGGTGTGCAGGAAGATGTCATGGAGATCATGCTCAATCTCAAGGGTGTTGCGTTGCAGATGCATAACCGCGACAAGGCGACCCTGAAACTGAGCAAGAAGGGCCCCGGTGCGGTTACCGCCGGCGACATCGCCCTGGATCACGACGTCGAGGTGGTTAATCCCGACTATGTCATCGCCAACCTGACCAAGGAAGGCGAACTGAACATGACGCTGCACGTTGAAATGGGTCGTGGATACGTACCCGCAAAGGCGCGCGCCGAACAGGAAGAGGATGGCAGCACGGTTGTTGGTGCGCTTCGTCTTGATGCCAGTTTTACGCCGGTGTACCGGGTTTCGTATAACGTAGAGTCCGCTCGTGTTGAGCAGCGTACCGATCTCGACAAGCTGATTATCGACATCGAAACCAACGGAACTATCGACGCCGAAGAGTCCATCCGCCGCGCGGCCACGATTCTTCAGGACCAGCTGTCAGTATTCGTCGACCTCCAGGGCAAGGAAGAAGTTGCCCAGGAAGCACCGGAAGCCGATGTTGACCCGATCCTGCTGCGCCCGGTTGATGATCTCGAGTTAACCGTGCGTTCGGCCAACTGCCTGAAGGCGGAAAGCATCTACTTCATCGGTGACCTGATCCAGCGCACCGAGGTGGAATTGCTGAAGACCCCGAATCTCGGCAAGAAGTCGCTGACCGAAATCAAGGACGTCCTGGCTTCACGCGGGCTGTCTCTGGGCATGCGTCTGGAAAACTGGCCGCCGGCAGGACTGAAGGAAAGCGAGAAACAATCCGCTTCCTCCCTGTAAGACTTATAGAGTAGGTATAGAACCATGCGTCACCGTCAAAGTGGACGAAAACTGAATCGTAACAGCAGTCATCGCAAGGCGATGTTCAGCAACATGGCTGCTTCCCTGATGCGCCACGAGGTCATCAAGACTACCTTGCCAAAGGCCAAGGAACTTCGTCGCGTCGCCGAGCCGCTGATCACCATGGCCAAAACGGACAGCGTGCACAAGCGCCGTCTGGCGTTTGCACGCCTGCGTGATCGCGAAATTGTGACCAAGCTGTTCAACGAACTGGGTCCGCGTTACAAGGATCGCCCCGGTGGTTACCTGCGCATTCTCAAAATGGGTTTCCGTACGGGTGACAAGGCGCCGATGGCGCTGGTGGAACTCGTCGATCGCCCG
This sequence comes from uncultured Thiohalobacter sp., assembly GCA_964433205.1. Taxonomy (GTDB): domain Bacteria; phylum Pseudomonadota; class Gammaproteobacteria; order DSM-19610; family DSM-19610; genus Thiogranum. Next base: position 4,097 of record CAYSRA010000011.1, read on the forward strand.
GAATCGGACGGTGATGATTTCGAGGCTGTCGCCGAATAGGCGGGTCTTGCCAGTCAGCACCCAGAAAAGCCGGGCATTGCCCGGCTTTTTGCATTGCAATGGAGTCGGTGCGACGGGCGGTTGAGTCGGTGCAAGGCCGGGCGTAGGCTGGCAGTTCGGTTTCCCGGACGGGTGATGCGTCAGCGTATGAACATGATCGCAATCTTTACGGACTTCGGGGCCTCGGGGCCCTACACGGGGCAGATGCACGCGGCGCTTTACGCGCAGGCGCCGGGGATCGATGTCGTCGATCTGTTCCCGGACCTTCCCCCGTTCAACGTGCGCGCGGCAGCCAGCCTGCTGCCGGCCTACAGTCGCTTCCTGCCGGACGGCGTCGTATGCCTGTGTGTTGTCGATCCGGGGGTGGGCACCGATCGTCGCGCGCTGGCGCTGCGTGCCGACGGGCGCTGGTTCGTCGGACCCGACAACGGCTTGTTCCGGAACGTGGTGCGGCTTGCCGCGCATACCGAGGCCCACGAAATCCTGTGGCGCCCCGAGCACTTGTCGGACAGCTTTCACGGTCGCGACCTGTTTGCACCGGTTGCTGCGCGGCTGGCGCTCGGCGATAGCGAGGGGCTGCGGCGCCTCGACACCCGCCAACTGGTGTCGCCGGACTGGCCGGATATTCTGTACGAAGTTGTGTACGTCGATCACTACGGCAACGCGATCACGGGCATTCCCGCCGACCGCCTGGCGGACGGTGCAACACTGGATGTCGCCGGGCGCCGCTGCCGCTATCGCCGTACTTTTGCCGAAGCAGAGCCTGGCGAACTGTTCTGGTACCGCAATGCCAACGGACTGGTGGAGGTCGCGCTCAACAAGAGCAGCGCCGCTGCCAGCGCCGGCTTGCGCGTGGGAGACAGCACACGCCTGCTCAGGGCCTAGCTTCGCTGTTTCCCCGTCCGGCGGGGGCGTCGATCAGTTGCTGGATCAGCGCCCGCACTTCGGGGTGATTGAAGTTACGTCCACCCACGGCCCGGTAGACCACCCGCCCCTGCTTGTCGATCAACACTGTCGTCGGCAATCCCTTCACACCGAAGGCCTCAGACACACTGCTGTCACGGTCGAACAGGATGGGAAAGCTGGGGTAGACCTCGAGTTGACCCATATAGGAAAACACATGGTCGGGGGTTTCCCACTGGTTGATGGCCAGTACGATGAAGCCCTTGTCGCGCAGGTCCTGGTAGATGGCTTCCATGGAGGGAATCTCCTCCCTGCACGGCGGGCACCAGGTGGCCCAGAAGTTTACCATGACCACCTTGCCGCGCAGGGCCGACAGCGTATAACGTTTCCCGTCCATGTCTTCCAGCGTAAAGTCCGGCGCCGGCACGGGGGTTGGCAGTCGTGACAGGCTGTGGCCCAGCGCCGCGTGTGCAGCGGCAGGCACGAACCACACAAGAATCAGTGTGATGGCGGCCAGCGTATTATGCATCCGGGGCACAACGGACATCCTCGATCTTGTCTTCATATTTTTTGTCTCCCTGTGTCCATGAATAGTACAGGTCGAAGCGCGTGCCCGGTGGTAATGGCACAGTGGTAAACCCCTGGCCCCAGTCTCCCGGTTGGTAGGTCTGCTCCTCGTGCAGCAGAATCCAGCGGAACGCCAGGCTGCGGTCCTTCCATTCCTCCAGCCATTCGCTCTTGGTCTTTAGCCGGTGGACCTTGCCGTCGGGCGTGACGTAACGCCAGTCGGTGAGGCGGTAGTGGAGAGGCTGCCGGCCGGTATTGCGGATGATGGTGCCGAAGGTGCAGTAGCGGCGTGTGGCGTCGACGATGTCCTTCGGCAGTCCGCGTGCGCTGAATACCGCCGCCACGTAGTCCGGTGTCAGTGGCAGCAGTTTCAGGCTGAAACCGGGGTGTTCCACCTTGATACGCTGGATACCGGTTTGCGGATCGATCTCGCGCTGCACCTCGCCGGCATGGGCGAGAAACGGCCAGAGCAGGCAGGCTGTGATCAGACGGTAGAGCATATTTCACCTCTCCGGGTTTGGGCGCTTCGGCGCCTGTTTATCAGGCAGCATCGGTGTCCGAATCGTTCCGCTCGCGCTCCAGAATCGGTTTCAGAAAATGACCGGTGTGCGAGCCTTCCATTGCCGCGACCTGCTCGGGCGTGCCGCTGGCGATGATTTCGCCACCGCCGTTGCCGCCCTCCGGGCCAAGATCGATAACCCAGTCGGCGGTCTTGATCACGTCCAGATTGTGCTCGATGATCACGACGGTATTGCCATGGTCGCGCAGCCGGTGCAGCACGCGCAGCAGTTGCTCGATGTCGTAGAAGTGCAGACCGGTGGTCGGCTCGTCGAGAATATACAGCGTCTTGCCGGTGTCGCGCTTGGACAGTTCGCGCGAGAGCTTAACGCGTTGCGCCTCGCCACCGGACAGGGTGGTGGCGTTCTGGCCCAGGCGGATGTAGGACAGTCCCACATCCAGCAGCGTTTGCAGCTTGCGCGAGATAACCGGCACCGCGCTGAAGAATTCGGCGGCATCCTCCACTGTCATGTCCAGCACTTCGTGGATGTTGCGGCCCTTGTAGCGGATATCCAGCGTCTCGCGGTTGTAGCGCTGGCTCTTGCACACGTCGCAGGGTACGTAGATGTCCGGCAGGAAGTGCATCTCCACCTTGATCACCCCGTCGCCCTGGCAGGCCTCGCAGCGGCCGCCCTTGACGTTGAAGCTGAAGCGCCCCGGCTTGTAGCCGCGTGAGCGCGCTTCCTGGGTGCCGGCGAAAAGTTCGCGGATGGGCGTGAACAGGCCGGTGTAGGTGGCGGGGTTGGAGCGCGGGGTGCGGCCGATGGGACTCTGGTCGATGTCCACCACCTTGTCGAACTGCTCCAGCCCTTCGACCGATTCGTACGGCGCCGGTTCGGTGCTGGCGCCATTCAGCTCGGCGGCTACGAGCCGGTACAGTGTATCGTTGATCAGCGTCGATTTCCCGGAGCCGGATACGCCGGTCACACAGGTCATCAGTCCCACCGGGATATCCAGATCCACATCCTTGAGGTTATTGCCGCTGGCCTTGCGGATACGCAACTGACGCTGCGGATCGTTGGGTGTGCGCCGGTCGGGGCCGTGGATACGCCGCGCGCCACTGAGGTATTGGCCGGTCAGCGACGCCGGATTGCTGATGACTTCCTCCGGCGTGCCCTGTGCGACCACCTTGCCGCCGTGGATACCGGCCCCGGGTCCCATGTCGACCAGATGGTCGGCGGAGCGGATGGCGTCCTCGTCGTGTTCCACCACGATCACCGTGTTACCGAGGTCACGCAGGAAGGTCAGGGTGTTGAGCAGGCGCTGGTTGTCGCGCTGGTGCAGGCCGATGGAAGGTTCGTCAAGGATATACATTACACCTACCAGGCCGGCGCCGATCTGGCTGGCCAGGCGGATGCGCTGCGCTTCACCGCCCGACAGTGTATCGGCGCTGCGCTCCAGCGACAGGTAGCTGAGGCCGACGTTAACCAGGAAATTCAGTCGTTCACGAATCTCCTTGACGATCTTTTCGGCGATGGCGCCGCGCCGCCCCGGCAGTTCCAGCGCGGCGAAGAACTCGCTCGCTTCGCCGACCGGCATGGCGGCAATCTGCGGCAATGTGTGTTCGTTGACGAATACATTGCGTGCTGCGGTGTTGAGGCGTGCGCCCTCGCAGTCAGGGCAAGGGTGGGTGCTGAGGTAGCGCGCCAGTTCGTCGCGCACCACGTTCGACTCGGTCTCGCGGTAGCGCCTTTCCATGTTGCGCAGGATGCCCTCGAAGGGGTGGCGCTTGACCTTGATACCATTGCGTTCGTTGATGTAGCGGAACTCGATCTGCTCGCTGCCGCTGCCGTAGAGGATGATCTGCTGGATGTTTTCGTCCAGTTCCTCGAACGGTGTCTCGATGTCGAAACCGTAGTGGTCTGCCAGCGAGCTGATCAACTGGAAGTAATAGGCGTTGCGCCGGTCCCAGCCACGCACTGCGCCCCCGGCCAGACTCAGGTGCGGGTTGGCAACCACGCGTTTCGGATCGAAGGATTGCTGTATACCCAGTCCGTCGCAGGTCGGGCAGGCGCCTACCGGGTTGTTGAAGGAGAACAGGCGCGGCTCCAGTTCGGTCAGTGAATAGCCGCACTTCGGGCAGGCGAATTTGGCCGAAAAGGTCATCTCGGTGTTGTCGTCCATATTCACCACGCGTGCCAGACCGTCGGCGAGGCGTAACACGGTCTCGAAAGATTCAGCCAGCCGCAGTTTCAGATCATCGCGGATCTTGAAGCGATCCACCACCACCTCGATACTGTGCTTGCGGCGCAGGTCCAGTTCCGGCGGATCATCGAGTTCGAAGATTTCGCCGTCGATACGGGCGCGGATAAAGCCGTGGGCGCGCAGTTCTTCCAGTAATGCCAGGTGTTCGCCCTTGCGGTCCTGTACCACCGGTGCCAGCAGCATCCAGCGCGAACCGGGCGGTTGTTCCAGTACGTGGTCGACCATCTGGCTGATGGTCTGGGCTTCCAGCGTGATGCCGTGCTCGGGACAGCGCGGCGTGCCCACGCGCGCGAACAGCAGGCGCAGGTAGTCGTGTATCTCGGTGATGGTGCCGACCGTCGAGCGCGGGTTGTGCGAGGTGGATTTCTGTTCAATCGAGATGGCCGGCGACAGCCCCTCGATGTGGTCGATGTCGGGTTTCTCCATCATCGACAGGAACTGTCGCGCGTAGGCGGACAGCGATTCCACGTAGCGACGCTGCCCCTCGGCATAGATGGTGTCGAAAGCCAGCGACGACTTGCCGGAGCCGGACAGGCCGGTGATCACGATCAGCCGGTCGCGCGGCAGGTCGAGGTCGATGTTTTGCAGATTGTGCGTGCGCGCACCGCGCAGGCGAATGGTGTCCATATGATTTCCGGCGAATTGGGCAACCTGATACTATACGGTGTTTGTTGATGACTGACCAAAAGGAATTCTGCCCCGTGAATACGACTGTGCCCGCTGATGAGAGCATGACCCGAGCGGAAGCCCGTACCGCTGCATCCATGGCCAGTATTTATGCCCTGCGCATGCTGGGGTTATTCATGATTCTGCCGGTATTCGCCCTGTATGCGGAGCATCTTGAAGGGGCTACCCCGGCGCTGGCGGGGCTGGCGATCGGTATTTACGGCATGACCCAGGCGCTGCTGCAGATTCCGTTCGGGCTGTTGTCGGATCGCATCGGACGTAAACCGGTGATCATATTCGGGTTGCTGGTCTTCGCGCTGGGCAGCGCCATGGCCGCTGGCGCCGATACTATCTGGGGCGTTATCGCCGGCCGTGCGATGCAGGGGGCGGGTGCTATTGCGGCAGCCGTTATGGCGCTGACAGCCGATCTGGTGCGCGAGGAGCATCGGGTCAAGGCAATGGCTATTATCGGCATGAGCATTGGCGCCTCGTTCGCCGCCGCCATGGTGCTGGGGCCGCTGCTGAACAGCTGGATCGGTGTGCCGGGCATTTTCTGGCTGACCGCCATACTGGCGTTGGGTGGTATCGCAGTGATCCTGTTCGTGGTGCCGACCCCGGTAGTGTCGCGGGTGCGCCGTGACGCCGAGGCCGTGCCGGCACAGTTTGCCAGCGTCTTGCGCAATCCCCAGCTGTTGCGACTGGACGCCGGTATTTTCTCGCTGCACCTCATTCTTACCGCCAGTTTCGTGGTGTTGCCGCTGGCCCTGCGCGATGTTGCCGGGCTGGATGCCGCCAGGCACTGGGAGGTCTACCTGTCGGTGCTGCTGCTTTCGCTGCCGGTGGCGATTCCTTTCATTATTCAGGCCGAAAAGCACCGGCGTATGAAACCGGTATTCGTCGGCTCCGTCGCTGTGGTGGCGCTGGCGGAACTGCTGTTGTTCGAATTTCACAGCCAGGTGCTGATGATCGGGCTGGGATTGTTTGTGTTCTATGCTGCCTTCAACCTGCTGGAAGCGTTGTTGCCGTCGCTGATTGCGAAGATGGCGCCGTCGGACAGCAAGGGAACGTCCATGGGATTCTATTCAAGCGCCCAGTTCTTCGGTGCTTTTGTTGGCGGTTCCACCGGCGGCTGGCTGCACGGGCGCTTTGGCCTGTCTTCGGTGTTCCTGTTTTGCGCCGGCGTGGCGGCGCTATGGCTGGTGGTGGCGCTGGGCATGGAGGCGCCGCGCTACCTGAATACGCGTCTGCTGAGAGTGGGGACGCTGGATCCGGTTGCGGCGCAGCAACTGGCTCAGCGTATCACTTCGGTGCCTGGAGTGGCCGAGGCCGTGGTGATCGCCGAGGACGAGGTGGCCTACCTGAAAGTCGATCCTGATGCGCTCGATGAAGCGGCGCTGGAATCGGTGGTCGAAACGGGGCCTGACCGTAAATCAACAGGTTACGGATGAAAGCAGGGTGTGGCCTGAATTTGTGGTGAGCGTGATGTCCTGTCGGGGTGTGAAGTCGCCCGATGAGTCGTTATGATGCCTTCTGGTTGCAGTACGAGACACACAAGACAACGAGCGAAAACACACGGAAGGTGTTTTCCGTAAGGAGCAAAACATGGCACGAGGCGTCAACAAGGTCATTCTGGTCGGTAATCTGGGTGCGGATCCGGAAGTCAAATACATGCCCAACGGCAACGCGGTGGCGAATGTGACACTGGCGACCAGTGAATCCTGGAAAGACAAGCAGACCGGTGAAACCAGGGAAAAAACCGAATGGCACCGGGTGGTGTTCTTCCGCCGGCTGGCGGAGATTGCCGGTGAGTACCTGAAAAAGGGCTCGCAGGTCTATATCGAGGGTAAGCTGCAGACCCGCAAGTGGCAGGACAAGAATGGCAACGATCGTTACACCACCGAGATCATTGCCAACGAAATGCAGATGCTCGGTGGTCGGGGCGGTGGCGGCAGCGCGGATTTTGGTGGTTCATCTTCTGCGTCCCAGTCAGCGCCGGTGGCAGCGCCTGCGGCAGCAGACGATTTTGACGACGATATTCCGTTCTAGAATTAACCCGAATCCGGGGCAGAAAAGGCCGGCAAATGCCGGCCTTTTTTTATGGATGTTCGCTGGAATCCTGGTTGCGCTGCTGATTTCCGGTATTCCGGCGCCGGAAAAAACCCATAATCAAAATTTAACTATCTATAAAATTGGTTATATACTATGCGTCCTGTCGGTACTCCAACTTGATGCATTTCCACAGCAACCTGTAACAACCATCTGATTTCTAATTTAAACCGCGGATTTTGAGCGGTCGTGGTAACGCCGGTATTTATCCCACCTTCGCTAAGTTACTGTCCATAAAGCAGGATTCGTCATTTCTTGCCTTGACAAGGTGGGGATTTGCTACCTATAGTGTCGAGAAGTGGGATTCTGTGGAATTAAGTGGAAAAAAGGGGAGGCCGAAGGGAGTCCGGTGTTTCGTGGTGGCAACACAGTCAAGCTCGACGCCAAGGGGCGGTTGGCACTGCCGACGCGTTACCGTGGCGAGATCGGCGAGCGTTACGAAGGCCGCCTGGTGGTGACCGTCCACGATGATGGTTGCCTGCTGCTTTATCCTCATCCTGAGTGGGAACAGATTGAACACCGCCTCATTAACACCCCTAATCTCGATCGCCGAACCCGTGACATGCAGCGTATGTTGGTGGGTTATGCCACCGAAGTCGAGATGGACAGTCACGGGCGTATTCTGCTGGCGCCACGCCTGCGGGAGTTCGCCTCTCTGGACAAGACCGTGGCGCTGGTCGGGGTGGGAAAGAAGTTCGAAATCTGGAACGAAGAAACCTGGATGGAAATCGGTAGTAGCTGGAAGAACGGTGCGAGCGACGCTGATATGCCGCATCCGCTCGAATCGCTGACGTTGTAGCAGCGATGAGTGACCAGCATCAACCGGTACTGCTGACACAGGTACTGGATGCACTTCGGGTCAAACCGGACGGCATCTATATTGACGCAACTTTTGGACGTGGCGGACATGCGGCAGCGTTGCTGGAGAAGCTCGGCCCCGAGGGCCGGCTTCTCGCCTTCGACAAGGATCCCGACGCCCTGGCTTATGCGGCCAGGCGGTTTTCCGGTGAGGATCGCCTGCTGATGCGTGCCGGCAGTTTTGAAAATCTGGCGAGTGAAACAGACGCCCTGGGCTGGCGAGGACGTATCGATGGCATTCTGTTCGACCTGGGCGTGTCTTCGCCGCAACTCGATGACGCGCAGCGCGGTTTCAGTTTTCGTCAGGCCGGGCCACTGGATATGCGCATGAATCCACAGGCGGATCCCAGTGCCGCGGACTGGTTGGCCGAGGCGTCCGAGCGCGAGATCGCCGACGTCTTGTGGAAGTATGGCGAGGAGCGTTTTTCACGCCGTATTGCGCGCGCCATCGTTAACACGCGCGAGGAAACGCCGATTACCACGACCCTGCAACTGGCCGAGTTGATCGAGTCCGCCGCGCCGCGCCGCGACCGGCACAAGCACCCGGCAACGCGCAGTTTTCAGGCGATACGCATTTTCATCAATCGTGAGCTGGAAGACCTGGAAGCTGTGTTGCCGCAGGCGATGGACGTGCTGGCGCCCGGCGGTCGAATGGCGGTGATCAGTTTTCATTCGCTGGAGGATCGCATCGTCAAACGCTTTATCCGCGACCAGTATCGCGGGCCGGAGCTGCCACCCGACCTGCCGGTGATGCCTGACCACTATGCGCCGAAACTGAAACCTGTTGGCAAGCAGATCCGTGCCGACCAGGCTGAAGTCGATGCCAATCCGCGCGCCCGCAGCGCCGTATTACGCGTGGCGGAGCGGGTGGCATGAAGTCGGTGATGTTGCCATTGCTTCTGGTTACGGTAATTGCCAGCGCCATGGGCGCGGCCTGGTCGCGTCACGAGAGCCGAAAACTGTTTAATGAACTGCAACAACTCGAAGGCGAGCGCGACGCTATGAACGTCGAGTGGGGACAGTTGCAACTGGAACAGAGTACCCATACCACGCACGGCAAGATCGAGGCGGCCGCGCGTGAGCGCCTGCGGATGAAGATCCCCGGCGCACAACAGGTGATGATCCTGCAACCATGACACAGGGAACCTATATCAGCCGGGGACGTCGGTTCGTATTGATCGGGCTGATGTTGAGCGGCTTTGTCGTGCTTGCCGGGCGCAGCGCCCAGTTGCAGCTGGTCGATCAGGCCTTTCTGCAGGAGCAGGGCGACGCGCGTCATTTGCGCGTGGTGCAGGTGCCCGCGCACCGCGGCATGATCGTCGACCGCAACGGCGAGCCGCTGGCCATCAGTACGCCGGTACAGTCGGTGTGGGTCAACCCGCAGGAGCTGGTAGCATCGCCCGGCGAGATGGCGCGAGTCGCGCAGTTGCTGGCGCTGGACGTGGATCGTCTGCAGCGCCTGATCGGTCAGCGCAAGGACCGGGAGTTCGTCTATCTGCGCCGGCATATCGCGCCGGATCGTGCCGAGCAGGTCATGGCGCTGGACGTGCATGGCATCTACCTGCAGCGTGAATACCGGCGCTACTACCCGGCGGGTGAGGTCGCAGGTCACCTGATCGGTTTCACCAACGTCGACGATCGTGGCCAGGAAGGACTGGAGCTGGCGTACGACGAGTGGTTGACCGGCGAACCGGGCGCCAAGCGCGTCATCAAGGACGGCCAGCGGCATATCATCGAGGACGTGGAGAACATTCGTTCCGCGCGCCCGGGCAAGATGTTGTCGCTCAGTATCGACCGCCGTATTCAATACCTCGCCTATCGCGAACTGAAGGCGGCGGTGCGCCAGCACCATGCGCGTTCCGGTTCCGTCGTTGTGCTCGACAGCCGCACCGGCGAGGTGCTGGCACTGGCCAATCAGCCCTCCTTCAACCCCAACAATCGCAAGCGGCTGAAGCCCGACCGCCTCCGCAATCGGGCCGTAACCGACGTTTTTGAGCCCGGCTCCACCATGAAGCCGTTTGTCATTGCGGCTGCCCTCCAGACGGGAAAATACCAGGTCGGTACGCGCATCGATACTTCGCCGGGGCTGTTTCAGGTCGGTGTCCATACCATTCGCGATATGCACGACTACGGTGTGCTGGACCTGACCGGTGTCATCCGCAAGTCGAGCAATGTCGCCGCCAGCAAAATCGCGCTGTCGCTGGAGCCGAAGACCCTGTGGGAGTTTCTGTCCGAAGCCGGTTTCGGCGTGTCCACGGGCAGCGGTTTCCCGGGAGAAGCAGATGGGCACCTCGCCAACTATCACCGTTGGCGCGATATCGAGCGCGCCACGCTCGCCTATGGTTACGGTTTGTCGGTGACGGCCATGCAACTTGCGCAGGCCTACAGTGTTTTCGCCAATGACGGTTACCGGGTGCCGGTGACGTTGCTGCGCCGCGAGGATCAGCCGGAACGCGAGGCCGTATATACACCGGCAGTCGCCCGCTCGGTGCGGCGCATGATGGAGTCCGTGGTCCACGAGGGTGGCACGGCGGTCAAGGCCGCGGTACCGGGTTACCGGGTGGCGGGCAAGACCGGCACGGTGCACAAGTCCGTGGCCGGTGGCTACGCCAAGCACCGCTATGTCGCGGTGTTTGCAGGCATTGCGCCGGCCAGCGATCCACGCCTGGTCACCGTGGTGGTGATCAACGAGCCCACCAACGGTGGGCACTTCGGTGGGCTGGTGGCCGGCCCGGTATTTTCCCGGGTGATGGCTGGTGCGCTACGCCTGCTCAACATTACACCGGATGATGCCCCGCTGCTGCAAACGCAGTGGAGCGATCAGGAGGGGCCGGCATGATGGCGGCGCGTTGCACAGGCCAGGGTGTGTTGTTGCGGGAACTGCTTGCGGGTTTGACCGACACGGTCGTGACGGATGTCGCAGTGCAGGGTTTGAGCGCCGACAGCCGTGCAGTACGTGCGGGCGACCTGTTTCTCGCCTGCCAGGGGCTGCGGGTACACGGGCTGGATCACGTCGGACAGGCGCTCGGGCAGGGTGCGGCGGCAGTGGTATACGATCCCGAAGGTTGTGAGCAGCTCGACACCGTACTGGCCGGTATTCCGGTGCCCGCTGTTGCGGTTCGCGATCTGTCGCAACACCTTGGTGTGATCGCCGATCGCTTTTATGCGCGGCCTTCACAGCATATGCACGTGATTGGCGTCACCGGTACCGATGGCAAGACATCGGTCACGCATTTCATCGCCCAGGCGCTGTCGTCATCCGGTACGCCGGCCGGTCTGCTGGGTACGCTCGGTTACGGTGTGTACGGCGATCTGAACGAGCCGACCCATACCACCCCGGACGCGCTGCGCCTGCAGGCGGAACTGGCTGAACTGCGCGACCGCGGTGTGACACAGCTGGCGATGGAGGTGTCCTCGCACGCGCTGCACCAGTATCGCAGTGACGGCATCTGTTTTCACACCGCGGTACTGACCCAGCTCAGTCGCGACCATCTGGATTATCACGGCAGCCTGGAAGCCTACGCTGACGCCAAGCGCCGGCTGTTCCACACGCCGGGGCTGCAGTGCGCAGTACTCAACGCCGGTGATGCTTTCGGCCGGGCGCTCGCGGAAGGGCTGGCTGACGATGTGCGGGTGATCAGCTGGCAGGTGCAGTCGGATGTGCAACCGTTGTCCGATGAATGGCTGGTGCTGCGCGCAGTGCGGGCGTTGCCGGAGGGTATCGCGCTGGAAGTGGCGTCGGATTCCGGCGCAGTGGAATTTGAAGCGCGCCTGCTTGGCGATTTCAATGCCGCCAACCTGCTCGCGGCGATGGGCGCACTGCGGGCCGCCGGCCTGTCACTGGAGGAATCCGCGCAACGCCTGTCGGCGGTGGCCACGGTGCCGGGGCGCATGGAATTATTCACAGCGTCCGGCAAACCGCGGGTGGTGGTCGACTTCGCGCACACGCCGAATGCGCTGGAAACCGCATTGCGGGCATTGCGCGCCCATTGTAAAGGCGACCTGGTATGTGTTTTTGGTGCCGGCGGTGATCGCGACGCCGGCAAGCGTGCGCCGATGGGTGCCGCCGCAGAGCGCTACGCGGACCGGGTCATCGTGACCAGTGACAACCCGCGTCACGAGGCCCCGGGCGATATTATGGCGCAGGTCGTTGCCGGCATGACGGAGCCGGACCGGGTCGAACAGATCGAGGACAGGGGTGAGGCCATCGATGTGGTCCTGTCCACCGCCGGTGTCGACGACCTGGTGTTGATCGCTGGCAAGGGACACGAAACGACCCAGCAGGTCGGCGATCTGAAACTGGCTTTCAGCGACCGTGAGCGGGTGCTGCAGCGGCTGTGCGGGGGCGAAGCATGATGACCCTGCCGTTGTCCGAAGCCGCCCGTGTGTTGAACGCCATGCAACAGGGCCCCGATGTCACCTTTGCCGGTTTGAGTACCGATACCCGCACTCTGGAAAAAGGCAACCTGTTTGTTGCCCTGCAGGGTCCGAATTTCGACGGACACGACTATCTGCAAACGGCGTACGAGCGTGGGGCTGCCGCGGCGGCAGTCAGTCGCCCGGTCGATACCCCGCTGCCACGCCTCGAGGTGGCGGATACGCGCCTTGCGCTCGGACGGCTCGCAGCGCACTGGCGGTCGCGTTTCGATGTGCCGTTGATCGCCGTGACCGGCAGTAACGGCAAGACCTCTGTAAAGGAAATGCTCGCCGCCATTTTGCGCCCCTGCGGGGAGACACTGGTGACGCGTGGCAACCTGAACAACGATATTGGCGTGCCGCTGACGTTGTCCGGTCTGTCCGCCGGGCACCGTTTCGCCGTCATCGAACTGGGAGCCAATCATCCGGGCGAGATCGGCTATCTTGCCGATGTTGCCCGGCCCACGGTGGCACTGGTTAACAACGCCGCGCCGGCGCACCTCGAAGGATTCGGTGATCTCGACGGTGTGGCGCGCGCCAAGGGCGAACTGTTCGAACACTTGTCTGAGGACGGTGTCTGCATCATCAATGCCGACGATGCCTATGCCGGCCTGTGGTTATCGATGGCCGGTTCGCGCCGCGTGGTCCGGTTTGGCCTGGAGCATGAAGCCGAGGTTCGCGCGGACTGGCGCGGCGATATGCACGGCAGCGATATCCGTCTGTATACGCCGTCCGGGGAGGTCGATTTCCGACTGCCGCTGCCCGGACGTCACAATGTCATGAATGCGCTGGCTGCCACTGCGGCCTGTATTGCGCTCGGGTTGTCAGTGGAGAAAATCGCACAGGGCTTGTCCGCCATGCAGGCCGTGGGTGGCCGCTGGCAGCTGCAGGCCGGGCTGGCGGGTTCGCGACTGATAGACGATACCTACAACGCTAATCCGGGGTCGCTTGCGGTTGCGCTGGATCTGCTGGCCAACAGCGAGGACGAGTGCTGGCTGGTGCTGGGCGATATGGGCGAACTTGGTGGGGCCGGTGAAGCCCTGCACCGACAGATGGGTGAGCAGGCACGTCGTGCCGGGCTGCGCCACCTGTTTGCACTGGGGCCGCTGGCGGCTGTGGCGGCCCAGGCATTCGGCGACGGTGGTGAAGCCTTTGCCGACATGGGCGCGTTGCTGGCACACCTGCGCCAACAGTTGCGTCCGGGCGTTACCGTGCTGGTGAAAGGATCGCGTTCCATGCGCATGGAACGTGTGATCGATGCGCTGCGCGCGCGGAACGGGGAGGCTGCCTGACGTGCTGATGTACCTCGCAGACTACCTGAGCCAGTTCCACAGTGGCTTCAACGTATTCCAGTACCTGACGCTGCGCGCCATTCTCGGCGTGCTGACCGCGCTGTTGTTATCGTTCGTGATCGGGCCGGTGATGATACGCCAGCTGAGCTTCCGCCAGATCGGCCAGCAGGTGCGCAGCGACGGGCCCGAGTCGCACCTCTCCAAGGCTGGCACACCGACCATGGGCGGTGCACTGATTCTGGTCGCGATAGCAGTGTCCACGCTGCTGTGGGCCGACCTCGCCAACCGTTATGTCTGGGTGGTGCTGCTGGTGACGCTGAGCTTCGGCGCCATCGGCTGGGTCGATGACTACCGCAAGATTGTGTACGGCAACAGCAAGGGGTTGTCGGCACGCGCCAAATACGGCTGGCAGTCGCTGGTGGCAATCGTCACCGGCCTGTACCTGTACCTCGCTGCCCAGTCGCCGGCCGAGACAACGCTTATCGTGCCCTTTTTCAAGGATGTGGCGATTCCACTCGGTGCCTGGTACATCGTCGTCGTGTATTTCGTCGTGGTGGGCTCCAGTAACGCTGTGAACCTTACCGACGGGCTGGATGGCCTGGCGATCCTGCCAACCGTGCTGATTGCCGGTGCGCTGGCGGTGTTTGTGTATGCCACCGGCCACGCCTATTACGCCAAATATCTGGGTATTCCCTATATCCGCGAAGTCGGGGAGGTAGCTGTGTTCTGCGGCGCCATTGTCGGTGCCGGGCTGGGATTCCTGTGGTTCAACGCCTACCCGGCGCAGGTTTTTATGGGTGATGTCGGGGCGCTGGCACTGGGTGCCGCGCTCGGTATCGTGGCAATTCTGGTGCGTCAGGAGCTGGTCTACTTCCTGATGTCGGGGGTGTTCGTGATGGAGACCGTGTCGGTCATCCTGCAGGTTGCTTCGTTCAAGCTGACCGGCAGGCGTATTTTCCGCATGGCGCCATTGCACCACCACTTTGAACTGAAAGGCTGGCCGGAGCCGCGCGTCATTGTGCGTTTCTGGATTATCACGGTCATTCTGGTGCTCAGCGGTCTGGCGACGCTGAAGTTGCGCTGAGCGGAGGTCGGGAATGGATGAAAAGAGTCAGATTGTACTGGTGGGATTGACCTTTGCGGTGATTGCCGTAGTGCTGGTCATCCTTTGACGGGCGGGCAACAAAGAGCATGTTGGCGGCGACGGACATGATGGAGCACGACTCACAACAGGCGTTACGAACGCTGGTGGTTGGCTTGGGCGCCACCGGCCTGTCGTGCGCGCGTTTCCTGTCGCGCGCCGGCGTTCCTGTGGCCGTGACCGACAGCCGCGAACACCCGCCCGGGCTGGAAACAGCGCAGCGTGAGTTGCCGGACGTGGCATTGTTCCTCGGCGGTTTTGACGAACAGGCATTCGCACGCGCGCAGCGCGTTATTGTCAGTCCGGGCGTGTCCCTGCGCGAGCCGTTGCTGGCCGAGGCGCGGGCGCGCGGCGTGGAAATCATTGGTGATATTGAACTGTTTGCCCGCCACATCAGCGCACCGGTCATTGGTATAACCGGATCGAACGGCAAGAGTACCGTGACGACGCTGCTGGGCCTGATGGCGCAACAGGCCGGGCGCAGTGCGCGCGTCGGCGGCAACCTCGGGGTGCCGGCACTCGATCTCGTTGGCGACGATGAGCCGGACCTGTATGTGCTCGAACTGTCGAGCTTCCAGCTTGAGACCGTGCAGAGTCTGTCGTGCCTGGCCGCGGTGGTGCTCAATGTCAGTCCGGATCACCTGGATCGCTATGACTCGCTCAGCGATTACGCGCGCGCCAAGCAGGCCATTTACCACCATGCCCAGCTGCAGGTGGTAAACCGTGACGATGCGTACGCCGCAGCGCTCGCGCACCCGCACGCACCGGTGGTGGGTTTTGGTTGCGGCGAGCCGCAGGCAGGCGACTACGGGTTGCGGAATATTGATGGCGAGACCTGGATTGTCCGCGGTGATACGGCATTGATGCCGGTCGCCGACCTGCGCATGCAGGGCCGCCACAACCTGGCGAACGCGCTGGCCGCGCTGGCGTTGGGCGACGCGGCGGGGTTGCCACTGGAGTCGATGCTGCAGGCGTTGCGTGAGTTTCAGGGGTTGCCGCACCGCACCGAGTGGGTGGGGGAGTACCAGGACGTGCGCTGGTTCAACGATTCCAAGGCGACCAACATTGGTGCGGCGCTGGCCGCCGTGCAGGGTTTCGAAGGGCCGCTGGTACTGATCGCCGGCGGCCAGGGCAAGGGCGCCGATTTTTCCGAACTGGCGGCGGGCCTGGATGCCCGGGTGCGTCACGTGGTGTTGCTGGGTGATGCCGCTGCTGAAATCGAATCTGCATTGCAGGGAAAAATCCCGGTGAGCCGTGCCGCTGACATGGCGGATGCCGTGCGCCTTGCCGCTGCACAGGCGCAGCCGGGCGATACAGTGCTGCTGTCTCCGGCCTGCGCCAGCTTCGACATGTTTCATGGCTACCAGCATCGGGGTGAACAGTTCGTGCAGGCCTTGCGGGAGGTGTTTGAATGAGCCTCGCCATGCTGCTGCCGGACATGCCCGCACGTCGTGGTGCGACCTGCCCGCGTCTCGACTTCCCCCTGCTGATCGCGGTAGCGGCGCTGTTCTCTCTCGGACTGGTCATGGTGGCGTCCGCTTCCATGCCGGTGGCGGAGCGCCTCGGTGTCGGCACCCTGCACTTCGCGCTGCGCCAGACCGTCTATCTGCTGATGGGGCTGGGGCTGGGTTTGATGGTGTTGCGTGTCCGCCTGGCCTGGTGGGAGAAGGGCAGCCTGTTGTGCATCCTGCTGGCGATACTGATGTTACTGGTGGTGCTGGTGCCCGGGGTGGGCGTGTCGGTGAATGGCAGTACCCGCTGGATCAATCTCGGCGTGTTCCGTTTGCAGGTCTCGGAGCCGGCCAAGCTGCTGGCGCTGGTGTACATGGCGGGCTACCTGGTGCGCCACGGCGAAGCGGTGCGCAAAACCGGAGCAGGATTTATCAAGCCTCTGGCGCTGTTGCTGGTTGCCGCGGTGTTGTTGTTGATGGAACCCGATTTCGGCGCCACGGTGGTGATGATGACCACTGCCCTGGTGATGATGTTTATGGCTGGCGTCAGCCTGTGGAAATTCGCCGGCCTGATCGGTGCAGCGTTTGCCGCATTCGCGGCGCTGGCGATTTCCTCGCCCTACCGACTGGAACGACTGACCACCTTCCTGAACCCCTGGGCCGATCCGTTCAACAGTGGTTTCCAGCTCACCCAGTCATTGATTGCCATTGGTCGCGGCGAGTTGTTCGGGGTCGGACTCGGCGCCAGTGTGCAGAAACTGTTTTATCTGCCCGAAGCGCATACCGACTTTGTGTTTGCCGTGCTCGCCGAGGAGCTGGGGCTGGTGGGTATCCTGGTGTTGCTGGGCCTGTATGCCTTTATCGTGCTGCGCGCCTATCGTATTGCATCGGTCGCCGAACAGGGCGGGAATCCGTTTGCGGCCTATCTCGCCTACGGCATAGGTACCTGGCTGGGCCTGCAGGCGCTGATCAATGTTGGCGTCAATACCGGGCTGTTGCCAACCAAGGGGCTGACGCTGCCACTGATGAGCTATGGCGGCAGCAGCATGCTGGTAACCAGTGTGGCGATCGCCATGTTGCTGCGTATCGATTACGAAACACGTTGCACGGTGAACAGTCTGCCGGCGTCCGGTGTGGCCATGGGTTCGCGCAGGAGGGTGCGATGAACGGACGGCGTCCCATTCTGATCATGGCCGGTGGCACCGGTGGCCACGTGTTCCCGGCGCTGGCGGTTGCCGAACAGCTACACGAGCGCGGCTGGCCGGTGGAGTGGCTGGGAACGCAGGCCGGGCTGGAAGCGCGTGTGGTGCCGCCAACCGGCATTCCCGTGCACTGGATTCGCGTAAAAGGGCTGCGCGGCAAAGGGCGCCTGCGCCAGTTGCTGGCACCGTTCATGCTGCTGTGGGCGCTGCTGCAGGCCGCATCGGTCATGTTGCGGGTGCGCCCGGCGGCCGTGCTGGGAATGGGGGGGTTTACCACCGGGCCCGGTGGCGTCATGGCCTGGCTGTTGCGCCGTCCTTTGCTGATCCATGAACAGAATTCCGTGGCTGGCCTGACCAATCGTCTGCTGGCCCCGCTGGCCAATCCGGTGCTGGAAGGATTCCCGGGCAGTCTGCCGAAAGCGATTCATACCGGTAACCCGGTGCGTGCCGATATCGCAGCGTTGCCGTTCCATGAACCTGAACCGATGGGCCGGCGTCCGCGTCTGCTGGTGATCGGTGGCAGTCTGGGCGCTGCCGCCCTGAACGAAACCGTGCCGGCTGCACTGGCGCTGTTGGACGCGGCGCAGCGACCGGAGGTGCGGCATCAGACCGGCGTGAAACTGCTCGAGGCGGCGCGCGAGGCTTATGCGAAGGCCGGTGTCGACGTGCAACTTTTTCCTTTTATCGATGACATGGCCGAGGCCTATCAGTGGGCCGACCTGGTGCTGTGTCGCGCCGGGGCGCTGACGATCGCCGAACTCGCGGCAGCGGGCGTGGCCTCGATCCTGGTGCCCTATCCGCATGCGGTGGATGATCACCAGACCGGAAATGCGCGTTACCTGGTCGATGCCGGTGCAGCAAGGTTGCTGCCGCAGTCAGATATGTCGGTGGAACGGTTACACGATGAACTGGCACTGTTACAACAGCCGCGGCAACTCGTCGACATGGCAAAACGCGCGCGCGAACGCGCCATGCCGGACGCCGCGCAACGTGTCGCGGAATACTGTATTCGCGCCACCGGCTGGAAGGAGGCGGCATGATGACCGCCCCGCAACAACCCCCGCTGCAGCCGGATACCATGGGGCGTGTACGCTGCACCCATTTCGTCGGCATCGGCGGCGCCGGTATGGGCGGTATTGCCGAAGTGTTGCTGAACCTGGGATACCAGGTAACGGGTTCGGACCTGCGGGACAACGCCGTTACCCGTCGGCTGGCACTGCAGGGTGCGCGCATCTGGCTGGGACACAGTGCCAGCCACGTAGAGGGCTGTGATGTGGTCGTGGTGTCGACCGCCGTGAACGAAGACAACCCGGAAGTAAAGGCCGCGCGCGAACATCGCATCCCGGTCGTGCCGCGTGCGGAAATGCTTGCGGAGATCATGCGTTTCCGTCACGGCATCGCCGTCGCCGGCACCCACGGCAAGACGACTACCACCAGCCTGGTGGCCAGCCTGCTTTCCGAGGGCGGACTCGATCCAACCTATGTCATTGGTGGTCGTCTCAACAGTTCCAACAGCCATGCGCGTCTTGGTAGTAGCCGTTACCTGGTTGCCGAGGCCGACGAGAGCGACGCTTCGTTTCTGTACCTGCAACCGATGCTCGCGGTGGTGACCAATATCGATGCAGACCACCTGTCGACCTACGAGGGTGACTTCCGACGCCTGCGCCAGACTTTCGTCGAGTTCCTGCACCACCTGCCTTTTTACGGTCTGGCGGTGTTGTGCGTGGATGATCCCAATGTGCGTGATGTGTTGCCGGAGATCACCCGCCAGGTGCGCAGTTACGGCATCGATACCGAGGACGCCGATATCCGCGCGGTGAACCTGCGTCAGCAGGGACAGCAAATGTGTTTCGATATCTGTCAGCAGGGCTACCCGACACTGGGTGTGGTGCTCAACCTGCCCGGTCGCCACAACGTACTGAACGCGCTTGCCGCGGTTGCAGTGGCGCGCGAACTGGATGTCACCGACGCGGCGATACAGCACGCGCTGGAAACGTTTGCCGGCATCGGACGGCGTTTCCAGATCAACGGCGAAATCGAATGGGGAGGCGGTTCGGTGCTGCTGATCGATGACTATGCACACCACCCCCGCGAGATCGCCGCGACGCTGGAGGCAGTGCGTAACGGCTGGCCGGAGCGTCGGTTGGTGGTGGCGTTCCAGCCGCATCGTTACAGCCGCACTTTCGATCTGTTCGACGACTTTGCGCAGCAGCTGGTCAATTGTGATCTGTTATTGATCACCGAGGTGTTTGCCGCCGGCGAGGCACCGATCACCGGCGCCGACGGGCGTGCCCTGTGCCGCGCGGTGCGTGGCCGTGGCCGCGTCGACCCGGTATTCGTCGAGGACGTCGAAACCCTGCCGGTGGTGCTGAAGGACCTGCTTCAGCCCGGTGATGTGCTGTTGACCCTGGGTGCCGGTTCCATTGGCGCTGTGGCTGCCGGACTGCCGGCAGCACTTGATGAGACTTTACGGGAGGACGGATGAGTTCCGGAAACAGTCGAGTGCGTTTTCATATGGGGTGCGGCGAGTGCTTGCAGAGCCGCTGGTGGGTTGTCCGCTCAATCGGTGCTGCCGCACCACGTAGTGTGGTGAAGGTGGAGGCGGGCAACGCAACGCGCAGCCGCCGCCAGCGCGGGGGCGGGTGCAAATCATGATGACAGCGGAGTCAATGCCAGTGTTGCGTGGTGAACTGAAATTTAACGAGCCCCTGGCCGGTTACACAAGCTGGCGGGTGGGCGGGCCGGCGGACCGTTGTTACCGGCCGGCCGATCTTGAAGACCTGCAGGCTTTTGTTGCCAGTCTCCCGGACGATGAACCGCTGGAATGGATCGGTCTGGGCAGCAACCTGCTGGTGCGCGACGGCGGCATACGCGGCACAGTGATCCTGCCGTTTGGCGGCCTGGATACACTGGAGTTGCTGGACAATCGCTGTATCCGCGTCGGTGCCGGTGTGGCCTGCAACAAGGTGGCGCGTTTCGCGGCGCGTGCCGGACTGACCGGTGCCGAGTTCCTGGCCGGTATTCCCGGCACTATGGGTGGCGCGCTGGCGATGAATGCGGGCGCCTTCGGTGGTGAGACCTGGCCGCTGGTGGTGCGCGTGGAAACGCTGGATCACCACGGTGAACTGCACCTGCACGATCGCAGCGACTACGACGTGTCGTACCGTACTGTCACCGGTCTGCGCGACGAATGGTTCGTGTCTGCGGAGTTGCAACTGCGACCGGGTGATGCACAGGTCGCACTGGACAATATCAAGGTGTTGCTGGAGAAGCGTTCCGCGACCCAGCCGACCGGCGTGCCGAGTTGCGGTTCGGTATTCCGCAATCCGCCCAACGATTTTGCCGCGCGCCTGATCGAGACCTGTGGCCTCAAGGGCGAGCGTATCGGTAATGCACAGGTGTCTGAAAAGCACGCCAACTTTATTGTCAACCTGGGCGAGGCGCGGGCAGAGGATATCGAAGCGCTGATCCGCTATGTGCAGGATCGGGTCGCGCAGCGGCACGACGTGCGGCTGGAGCCGGAAGTTCGCATCATCGGAGTGTTTGCGTGAGTGAAACCGTCAGCCAGCCTGCCGCGTTCGGGAGGGTCGCCGTGTTGATGGGCGGTTGTTCCGCCGAGCGCGAGGTATCGCTGAAAAGCGGCGAGGCGGTGCTGGACGCGTTACTGAGCAAGGGCGTGAACGCGGCTGCAGTGGACGCGGGCTCGCCCAACTTTGTCGCGCAGTTGCAGACCGGCGCTTTTGATTGTGCGTTTAACGTCGTGCACGGGCGTGGCGGTGAAGATGGCGTGATGCAGGGTTTGCTGAACTATCTGGATATTCCGGTGACCGGCAGTGATGTGCTGGGCTCGGCCCTGTCGATGGACAAGCCACGCACCAAGCGCGTGTGGCAGGGGCTGGGGCTTCCCACGCCGGATTTCGTGATGCTGTCGTCGCAACAGAGCCTGGAAACAGCGGCGCGCAGCCTCGGCTTCCCGATGATACTCAAGCCGGCGCACGAAGGTTCCAGTATCGGTATGACGCGGGTAGACGAGGTTGACCAGCTGGAGAAGGCCTGGCGCGACGCGGCCCGGTATGACCACGAAGTGATGGCCGAGCGCTGGGTCAGCGGCGAGGAATACACCGCGGCGATCGTTGGCGACCTGGTGCTGCCGTTGATACGGCTGGAAACGCCGCGTGAGTTTTATGATTACGAGGCCAAGTACCAGTCAGACAGTACCCGCTACCACTGTCCCTGCGGTCTGCCTGACGTGCAGGAAACGGCGTTGCAGGAACTGGCAAGACAGGCATTTGATGCGGTTGGTGCGAGTGGCTGGGGCCGGGTGGATTTTTTTCTCGACGCCGAAGGCGGTGTGTGGCTGATCGAGGTAAACACGGTGCCGGGTATGACCGACCACAGCCTGGTGCCGATGGCGGCGCAGCAGTACGGCTGGGGTATGCCGGAACTGGTATGGCGAATTCTGGAAACTGCAGGGCGCGGGAGTAGTCAGGGTGGCGGTTAAGCGCAAGAAACAGTCGCAGGCGCGACGCAGGCAGAAAACGCCGCGGCGGCCATTCTCGCACTGGCTCAGGCCGGCTTTCGTGGTGCTGGTGGTGGCCAGCAGCGTGGGTGGCCTGGCATTGATGCTGGAGTGGATGAAAGACCCCCGCGCCTGGCCGGTGCGTGCAGTGCAAATCGAGGGCGAGTTCCGTTATCTCGACCGTGGCGCGCTACAGGCGTTCCTGGCGCCAATGGCGGAGGATGGTTTTTTCGGGTTGCGGGTTGCGGAGATTCAGTCGCAGTTGCAGGCGCGGCCCTGGATCGAGCAGGTCTCGGTGCGCAGGGTATGGCCGGACCGTATGCAGATCCGCATCCGTGAGCAGCAGCCGGTGGCGCGCTGGGACGCGAAGGGGCTCCTGAACCCGCGCGGCGAACTGTTTACGCCGCAGCCGGAAGTGGCGATCGAGGGTTTGCCGCAACTGTCGGGCCCGGACGGGCACGAACAGAGGGTGCTGGCCATGTATGCAAAGTTGCGCAGGGTGTTGCGCCCGTTGCGGCTTGGTGTTGCACAGTTACAGCTCGATGCCCGGCGCGCCTGGCATGTGCGCCTGGACAACGGCCTGGAAATGGAACTGGGGCGGCATGATCCGCTGCAACGGGTGGCGCGCTTCGTTCGCGCCTATCCGGCGATCATGGCGACCGGGAATGGAAGGGTGATGTCAGTGGATTTGCGCTACAGCAATGGTGTGGCGGTGCACTGGCAGTCAGATGACAAACAGGCGGAACGCACCGGTTGAAAAACGGTATGACAAAGAAATCAGAGAAAAACATGATTGTCGGGCTCGATATCGGCACCTCGAAGGTGGTGGCCATCGTCGGCGAGATTTCATCCGACGACGGGATCGAGATCATCGGTATCGGCTCGCATCCTTCCAAGGGACTGAAGAAGGGGGTGGTGGTCAACATTGAATCCACGGTGCACTCGATACAGCGCGCGGTGGAGGAAGCCGAGCTGATGGCGGGATGCCAGATTCACTCGGTATACGCGGGCATTGCCGGCAGTCATATCCGCAGTCTGAATTCGCATGGCATCGTGGCGATTCGCGACAGGGAAGTGACGCCGGGCGACGTGGAGCGGGTTATCGATGCGGCGCGCGCCGTGGCGATTCCCGCCGATCAGAAAATGCTGCACATCCTGCCGCAGGAGTACGTCATCGACGACCAGGACGGTATCCGCGAGCCGATTGGCATGTGCGGTGTGCGGCTGGAAGCCAAGGTGCACATGGTGACCGGCGCAGTCAGCGCCGCCCAGAACATCATCAAGTGCGTGCGCCGCTGCGGGCTGGAAGTGGACGACATTATTCTCGAGCAACTGGCGTCGAGCTATTCGGTGCTCACAGAGGATGAAAAAGATCTGGGCGTGTGCCTGGTCGACATTGGCGGTGGCACGACCGACATCGCCGTGTTTACGGAGGGGTCGATCCGGCATACCGCTGTGATACCCATTGCCGGTGACCAGGTGACCAATGATATCGCGGTGGCATTACGTACCCCCACCCAGTACGCCGAGGACATCAAGATCAAGTATGCCTGCGCACTGCGTCAGCTCGCGGCCAGTGACGAGAACATCGAGGTGCCGAGTGTCGGCGATCGGCCGCCGCGCCGTCTGGCGCGCCAGACCCTGGCCGAGGTGATCGAGCCGCGCTACGAGGAACTGCTGACACTGGTTCAGGCGGAACTGAGGCGCAGCGGGTTTGAGGATCTGATTGCCGCCGGTGTCGTCATGACCGGGGGCAGTTCAAAGATTGAAGGGCTTGTGGATCTTGCGGAAGAAGTGTTTCACATGCCGGTGCGCCTGGGCATGCCGCAGAGTATTACAGGACTGGTCGACGTGGTACGTAACCCGATTTATGCGACGGGAGTCGGGTTACTGTTATTTGGTCATCAGAACAGGGCTCGTCGCAACTTCGACGCCAACATGGGGCGCGGTATACGTGGAGTGTGGGACCGGATGAAGAGCTGGTTTCAGGGCAATTTCTAGTGTCAGGACAGGTTTCAGGATTGGTTTTACGGGATTCGTTGTAACGGAATTTTGATATTCAGGATATAAGAGAGGAGATAGCATCATGTTTGAGCTCATGGATTCGTACAGTCAGAACGCAGTCATCAAGGTCATCGGGGTTGGCGGTGGCGGTGGCAACGCCGTTCAGCACATGCTCGACGCCGATATTGAAGGTGTCGAGTTTGTCTGCGCCAATACCGATGCGCAGGCGCTTACCAACATGAACGCGCGTACCACCCTGCAGCTGGGCAGCAGCATCACCAAGGGGCTGGGTGCGGGCGCCAATCCCGACGTCGGTCGTCAGGCCGCAATGGAAGACCGCGATCGCATCATTGAATGCATCGAGGGCTCCGATATGCTGTTCATTACCGCCGGCATGGGTGGCGGTACCGGCACCGGCGCTGCACCGGTGGTGGCCCAGGTGGCCAAGGAGATGGGCATCCTGACCGTTGCCATCGTCACCAAGCCATTTCCGTTCGAGGGCGGCAAGCGGCTGGCCGTGGCCGACCGCGGCCTGAAGGAGCTGGGGCAGTATGTGGATTCGCTGATCACTATCCCCAACGAAAAGTTGCTGTCGGTGCTGGGCAAGGACGTCAGTTTGCTGAACGCTTTCAAGGCCGCCAACGGTGTATTGCAGGGCGCGGTGCAGGGCATTGCCGAGCTGATTACCCGTCCCGGGCTGATCAATGTCGACTTTGCCGATGTGCGCACCGTGATGTCGGAAATGGGCATGGCGATGATGGGGTCGGGTACCGCATCCGGTCAGGACCGTGCGCGTGAGGCCGCTGAATCGGCCATTCACAGCCCGTTGCTGGAAGACATCGACCTGATGGGCGCGCACGGCATTCTGGTGAACGTTACTGCCGGGCTGGATCTGTCCATCGGCGAATTCGAGGAAGTCGGCAATACCATCAAGGAATTCGCCTCCAGCGATGCCACCGTGGTGGTGGGTACCGTGATCGACCCGGACATGCACGACGAACTGCGCGTCACCGTGGTGGCTACCGGTCTCGGCAGCGAACAGGTGAAAGTCGAGGAGAAACCCGAGCCGGTGCAACTGGTGCAGCGCAACAAGCGCGGCGAGGTGGACTATGCCGAACTGGAGCGTCCGGCGGTGATCCGCAAGCAGGCTTCCGGCGACCCGGTACCGCCGCCCGCATCGGTGGACGACCTGGATTACCTCGATATTCCGGCTTTTCTGCGTCGCCAGGCGGACTGATTACGGCGCGCTGGCGCGGTTTTGCGCCGACCCGGGAGGAAGGGCGGCGTGGCCGTAGTAGCGGTGGTTACGTGCGCCGCCAGCTTTTTTCGGGCGGCGTCAGAGGTCTGTGGTAGACTTTGGTGAAATTTTTAGCCGCTGATAAAGACG
Source organism: uncultured Thiohalobacter sp. (assembly GCA_964433205.1). GTDB lineage: Bacteria > Pseudomonadota > Gammaproteobacteria > DSM-19610 > DSM-19610 > Thiogranum. Next base: position 29,411 of record CAYSRA010000011.1, read on the forward strand.
AGAAGACGGGCGCCATGCAGCCTGCTCAAGAACTATGATCTGTCAGAGAACATTAAGAAACATGATCAGCGCGAAGGGTGTTGGCCTGCATAGTGGGGAGCAGGTCTACCTGACGCTTCGTCCGGCACCGCCGGATACCGGAATTCTGTTTCGCCGCGTCGATCTCGACCCGCCGGTGACGATCCCGGCCAGGCTGGCGAACGTCGGCAATACCCGGCTTTCCACCACGCTGAAAAGCGGCGACGTGCGAGTTTCCACGGTAGAACACCTGCTGTCCGCTTTTTCCGGGCTCGGCATCGACAACGCCATTGTCGAACTCAGCGCCGCCGAGGTACCGATTATGGATGGCAGCGCCGGGCCGTTCGTATTTCTGATCCAGTCGGCGGGCGTCGAGGAACAGCGCAAGCCCAAGCAGTTCATGCGTATTCTGGATACCGTCGAGGTCAGGGACGGCGACAAATGGGCGCGATTCTCACCGTACCAGGGATTCAAGGTCGGTTTCACCATCGATTTCAAACACCCGTTATTCAAGGGTGGCTGCCGGCATTCCGAAATTGATTTTTCGCGCAGTTCCTTCGTACGCGAGGTCAGCCGCGCTCGCACCTTCGGTTTCATGCGTGATATTGAAAAACTGCGCGAAAACAACCTCGCGCTGGGCGGCAGCCTCGACAACGCTGTAGTGCTGGATGACTACCGGGTCGTCAACGAGGACGGGCTACGCTACGAGGACGAGTTCGTCAAACACAAGGTACTCGACGCAGTTGGCGACCTTTACCTGCTTGGTCATAGCCTGATCGGCGCATTTAGCGGTCATAAGTCCGGGCACGCGCTCAATAACCGGCTGTTGTGCGAGCTCCTGAGTACCCCTGGCGCGTGGGAACTGACCAGTTTCGGGAATGCCGCTATGGCACCTCGCTGGATCAATCGGCCTCAAATCGCATCTATTTGAAATTTCAGTTGAAAGGTTCAGGATTCACGGGCTTTTGCCGCTAAGCGGTAGAGAGCTTCGCGCAATCCGGGATGATCGACGCTGTCGGCCGTCTGCGCAAGCAGTGTGGCGTTGTCCATGGATATGCCTTCGGGCTTCCGGCTGACTGGCGGGATATCCTGTTTTTCCGGCATGACACGGACGTCAATGGCATTAGCCTTCAGGGAAAACTGGCACCGCAGTTGCTTAAGGAGTTCGGGGGCGGCGAATCTCAGGCGCGCGGCCCAGGCGGAGGAGCGAACGCCCAGCACGAGGGTTTCTCTTTTGAGATTCATCACACTACAATGCGCGGCCAGGCCTTCCGGTAGCACGTCCCGTACGGCCTGCTCCAGCCGTTGCAGGGCGCGGGCACGTTCCAGTAACGGTAACTTCGCTTTCTGGAAGATTTTTGCGCACGGAGAGGCGTTATTTTGACGCATCGACATTCACTGGATTAACAACTCGGGTAACCACCGTTAATGAAGTTTCTACTCTACACCACAACCCACGGCAAGTCCGGCAGCATTCAGCTGAGTCGGCCCACGGTGTGGGTTCCCGTGGTACTGGCCTTCACCGGTATTCTGCTGGCCGCCGGGCAACTCGGCTACTCGCTGGGTGCAGCGCGCCAGTCTCATGGCCTGGCGCAGGGCAGTGGCGAGTGGCAGGCGGTGCTCGAGGAGCAGAAACAGGAGCTGGCGCGGGTGCGCGACGAGGCGCAGAACCAGTTGAACGCGCTGGCTGTACGGCTGGGCCAGATGCAGGCGCAGATGCTGCGCGTCGAGGCGCTGGGCCAGCGCGTCAAGCAGGTCGCGCGGCTGAAAAAATCCGAATTCGACTTCGACCGGTTACCCGCCCAGGGTGGCCCCGCGGATCCGGTGGGCGCAGAGCCGCTGAAGGCGCCGGATTTTCTCAAGGCGCTGGATGAAATGGCATTGCAGATCGATGACCGGGCGCGCCAGCTGGAACTGCTGGAGGAAGTGGTGAGCCGCCGCGACCTCAAGCACGCGGTGTCGCCGGCCGGCAAGCCGATTACCAAGGGCTGGCTGTCATCGTACTACGGCATGCGGACCGATCCTTTCCACGGTCGGCGCGAGATGCACAAGGGCATCGATTTCGCGGGCCAGATGGACGCGGATGTGGTGGCGACGGCCGCCGGTGTCGTGACCTGGGCCGGCAAGCGTTACGGTTACGGGCAGCTGATCGAGATCAACCACGGCAACGGCTATTCCACGCGTTACGGGCATTGTCACAAGATTCTGGTGAAGGTCGGTGACAAGGTCGAGCCGGGGCAAAAGATCGCCCTGATGGGCTCCAGCGGGCGTTCCACCGGGCCGCACGTACACTATGAGGTCCTGAAAAACGGGCGCCAGATCAATCCCGCCAAATTCGTTCGCGCCAGTCGGTAGGCTGTTTCGGGGTGTTGTTTTCGTCCCGGGCGGCGCGTACTTTTTTCAGGCAATGACTTGCCCGCTGCGCGGGTTCCCTGCGCTTCTCGCCGTTTTGCGCGCTCGCTAAACTCGCGGCCCACGCTGCCGCGTGAACCGCTCAGACAACGCTCGCTTCATCGCAAAACGCCTGCGATGCTCGGCGGCGCCGATGCCTGAAAGAAAGTACGCACCGCCCGGGACTTGCTTTGCCGGGTGGCTGCCCCCATATTTACTGAAAATTAAAGGGGACGGAGGGATTAAAATTTAATCCCTCCGTCCCCTTTATCTCAATATTGCGAGGAGCACAGGGAACCCGCGCAGGGGGCAAGCCGTCGAAGGGTAAAGCTCCGGTGACCCGGCGCTTCCGGCTTCGACGGAGGGTGAAGAATCCGTGAAGCCCTTAAGATTACGGGCTTTTGCCCGATGAAAGCCTGTCTGTGGCAGGCTAATGCGGTATGATGCCCGCAGCGAATTTTCCTATACATTTGACTGGTTTTCCCGACACATCATGGTGACATCGATATTACGCAAGGTTTTTGGTAGCAGGAACGACCGAATTCTCAAGCGTCTTCAGAAAAACGTAATTAGAATCAACGCACTCGAGCCTGAGATCCAGAAACTCAGCGACGACGAGCTGCGCGCGCGCACTGACGAATTCCGCAAGCGTTACCAGGACGGCGAGACGCTCGACCAGTTGCTGGTGGAGGCTTTTGCAGTGGTGCGCGAGGCTTCGCGGCGGGTGCTGGAGATGCGCCACTTTGATGTGCAGTTGATTGGTGGCATGGTGTTGCACGAGGGCAAGATTGCCGAGATGCGCACCGGTGAGGGCAAGACGCTGGTCGCGACGCTGTTTGCTTACCTCAATGCACTGTCGGGCGAAGGCGTGCACGTTGTCACGGTAAACGATTACCTGGCGCAGCGCGATGCCGAGTGGATGGGCAAGTTGTACAGTTTCCTCGGCCTGACCACCGGTGTTGCGGTGGCGGGAATGAGCAGCGATGAGAAACGCGCGGCTTATGCGGCGGATATCACTTACGGCACCAACAACGAATTCGGTTTCGACTACCTGCGCGACAACATGGCGTTCCGCCTTGAAGACAAGGTGCAGCGTGAACTGAACGCGGCGGTGGTCGACGAGGTTGACTCCATTCTGATCGACGAGGCGCGCACGCCGCTGATCATTTCCGGCGCCACCGATGATAATTCCGAACTGTATACTGTCATGAAGGACCTGGTCACCGAGCTGACGAAACAGGAAGAGGAAGACGGTCCCGGCGACTACAGCATCGACGAAAAGCAAAAGCAGATTCACTTTACCGAGGAAGGCCACCAGCACGTCGAGGCGTTGCTGGAGAAGTATGGCCTGTTGCAGGAAGGTCAAAGTCTCTATGACGCGGCCAACCTGAACCTCATGCACCACCTGAATGCCGCGCTGCGCGCGCTGGCGTTGTATCACCGTGATGTCGACTACATCGTGCAGGACGGGCAGGTGGTTATCGTCGACGAGTTTACCGGTCGTACCATGCCGGGCCGGCGCTGGTCGGAAGGGTTGCACCAGGCCGTCGAGGCCAAGGAAGGTGTGCCGATCCAGAACGAAAACCAGACCATGGCGTCGATTACCTTCCAGAATTATTTCCGCCTCTATAACAAGTTGTCCGGTATGACCGGTACCGCGGATACCGAGGCGCCGGAATTCCAGCAGATTTACGGGCTGGAAGTAGTGGTGATCCCTACCAATACGCCGATGATCCGTAATGACATGGGCGACCTGGTATTCCTCACCCAGAAGGAAAAATTCAGCGCGGTCGCCGAGGACATTCGCGACTGCCGCGAACGTGGCCAGCCGGTGCTGGTTGGCACCACATCCATTGAAGTATCCGAGTACCTGTCCAAACTGCTCAAGAAAGACGGTATTGAACACGAGGTGCTGAACGCGAAGCAGCACGAGCGCGAAGCGCATATCGTGGCGCAGGCCGGGCGGCCGGGTGCGGTCACCATTGCCACCAACATGGCGGGCCGTGGTACCGATATCGTGCTGGGCGGTAATCTCGAGGTTGAACTGGCCGCGCTCGATGACCCGGATGAACATACCCTGGCGCGTATCCGGAAAGAATGGGAAGAGCGGCACAAGAAGGTACTGGAGGCCGGTGGCCTGCACATTATCGGTACCGAACGTCACGAGTCGCGGCGCGTCGATAACCAGTTACGCGGTCGCTCCGGTCGTCAGGGTGACCCGGGTTCCAGCCGTTTTTACCTGTCACTGGAAGATAACCTGATGCGTATTTTCGCCTCCGAGCGCGTGTCCGGCCTGATGCAAAAGCTGGGTATGCAGGAAGGCGAGGCGATTGAGCACCCGTGGGTGAGCAAGGCCATCGAGAACGCCCAGCGCAAGGTGGAAGGCCACAACTTCAGTATCCGCAAGAACCTGCTGGAATTCGACAACGTCGCCAACGACCAGCGCAAGGTGATCTACGCGCAGCGCAACGAACTGATGTCGACCGACGATGTGTCCGACACCATCAAGGCAATTCGCGAGGACGTGCTGAACTCGGTGATCGACAACTACATCCCGCCGGGCAGCATGGACGAGCAGTGGAAGATCGCCGAACTCGAAGATGCCATTGAAACCGAATTTGGTCAGCGCTTCGATATCCAGGGCTGGCTGGACGCCGACGACGACCTGCACGAGGAAACCCTGCGCGCCCGGTTACTCGAAGAGCTGGAACGCATTCATGAAGAGAAGGAAAAGCTCGCCGGCAGCGAGACCATGCGGCACTTCGAGAAGGCTGTTATGTTGCAGGTGCTCGACCAGGCCTGGAAGGAACATCTCGCGGCCATGGACTACCTGCGCCAGGGTATACACCTGCGCGGCTACGCCCAGAAGGACCCCAAGCAGGAATACAAGCGTGAAGCGTTCGAGATGTTCACCGACCTGCTGGAACGTATCAAGCTGGATGTGATCGGTATCCTGTCCAAGGTTCAGGTCAAGACCGAATCAGATGTTGAGGCGGTCGAGGAACAGCGTCGCTCGACGTCGCAGATGAACTTCCGTCACGATGAGGTCAGTGCTATTCCCGAGGACGAAGCGGCATCCTCCGCCGACAGCGAGGAACACCAGCCGTTCGTGCGCGACGGCCGCAAGGTCGGTCGCAATGAACCCTGTCCCTGTGGCTCGGGCAAGAAGTACAAGCAGTGCCACGGCAAGCTGAGCTGATGCGCGCAGGCTGAAACGTGCCCGTGGGATACACCCAGTTGCCGGAACTCGATTCGGTAGCCGGCGTCCGTCTGTCGGCGCAGGCCGCGCAGGTGCGCTACGAAGGCCGTAACGACCTGGTGGTCATGGAGCTTGCGGAGGGCAGTACCTGCGCCGCAGTGTTCACCCGTAACGCTTTTTGCGCCGCGCCGGTCATCGTGGCCCGCGAGCACCTGGCACAGACATCCCCCCGTTACCTGTTGATCAACAGCGGCAACGCCAACGCCGGCACCGGTGCGCCGGGGCTGGAAGATGCGCGCCGCAGTTGCGCGGCGCTGGCGCAGCGCGCCGGCTGTAAGGCGGCGCAGGTGTTGCCGTTTTCCACCGGTGTGATCGGTGAGCGTCTTCCTGTGGGGCGTATCGAGTCGGCGCTGGACGGGGCGCTTGGCGCGCTGTCAGCGGACAACTGGTCAGCCGCCGCGCACGCCATTATGACCACCGATACGGTGGCCAAGGGTGTGTCGAAAACACTGGAGGTCGGTGGTCGCCGCGTAACCATTACCGGCATGGCCAAGGGCTCGGGCATGATCCGCCCGGACATGGCAACCATGCTGGCGTATGTCGCGACCGACGCTCGCGTCGAGGCCGAAGCCTTGCAGGACTGCCTGCAGCAGGCGGTGAATCGTTCCTTCAACCGTATTACCGTGGATGGCGATACCTCGACCAACGATGCCTGCGTGCTGGTCGCGACCGGTGGTGCAGGTGCACCGGTTATCGATGCGGCCCATGCGGATTATCCGGCATTCTGTGCCGCAGTCAGCGATGTCTGTGCCCGCCTTGCGCAGCTTGTCGTGCGCGACGGCGAAGGTGCGACAAAGTTCGTGACGGTCTGCGTCGAAACGGGGCGCGACAGCGAAGAGTGCCTGCAGGTGGCCTACACCGTCGCCCATTCCCCGCTGGTCAAAACCGCGCTGTTCGCCAGCGACCCGAACTGGGGACGCATACTCGCCGCCGTGGGGCGTGCCGGTCTGGCGCACCTGGATATCGAGCGGGTCGAGTTGTGGCTGGACGACGTCTGCATCGTGCGCGACGGTGGCGTGGCATCCGACTACCGCGAGGCGGACGGCCAGCGCGTCATGAACCGGGATGAAATCCTTGTTCGTATTGTGCTGGGGCGGGGCGACGCGAACGAAACCATCTGGACCACTGATCTTTCCCACGACTATGTCAGCATCAACGCCGACTACCGTTCCTGATCCAAACGATCCCGATATCCTCCATGTTGCGGTTGCCGCCATCGTCGACGATGCGCAGCGGGTATTGCTGGCGCGCCGTCCCGATCACGCACACCAGGGCGGGCTCTGGGAGTTCCCCGGTGGCAAGGTCGAAGCCGGTGAATCTGTCGAGGCTGCACTGGATCGTGAAATCCACGAAGAACTGGGCATCCGTGTCGGCGCCCGCCGGCCACTGATCCGTGTGCCGCACCGCTACGCCGATCGCAGTGTATTGCTCGATGTCTGGCGTGTGAACACGTTCGAGGGCGAACCGCACGGCCGTGAAGGACAACCGGTGGAGTGGGTTCCCGTCGATGCGCTGGACGAGCGCGCGTTCCCCGCCGCCAACCTGCCGATCATCCGGGCGTTGCAATTGCCGGCGTTCTATCTCATTACGCCGGAACCCGGCGAGGATACCGGGACGTTTCTCGCGCACTTGCAGCGCCGTCTCGATGACGGTATCCGGCTGGTGCAGTTGCGTGCAAAGGGGCTGGATGCTGAAGCGTACCGGTCACTGGCGGCGCGGGTGATCGACATGTGCCGGCGCAGCGGGGCACGGGTTCTGCTGAATGCCGATGCAGACCTTGCCGTGCAGCTCGGCGCGGACGGTATCCAGCTCAGCAGTCAGCGCCTGCAACAGGCTGAAGCACGGAGCCTGCCGGACGGGCTGCTGCTGGGTGCCTCGTGCCACACGCCTGAAGAACTGGGTCGTGCGCATACCCTTGGCGCCGACTTTGCCCTGTTGTCGCCGGTGAAGCCCACCGCCAGCCATCCGGACGCGCCCGCGCTGGGCTGGAAAACATTAGGGCAAACTGTCGAGGCCTGCGCCATGCCGGTCTATGCACTGGGCGGCATGACACCCGCCGACCTGGACGACGCGGTTGCGCACGGGGCGCAGGGTGTCGCGGCCATTCGGGCATTATGGGAGGCGTGATCCGGGCCGGGCAGAGCCGGCAGTTCCGCTTCTACGGTCTGCTGATCCTGGGGTGCCTGGCGTTGGTGGCGTGCACCGATCCCGAGGATCGCTCTCTACAAACCCTGGCACTTGATGCCGGTTGCGACGTGCGCGCCGCTTGCGTGGGACGGGCCGGGGACCTCCGGGTCAGCGTACGCATGGCGCCACACCGTTCGGCGCTGAAACCGTTCAATGTAACGTTGTCCAGCGATGCCAGGTTTGAGTCGGTGATCGTCAGTCTGGAAATGCAGGGTATGGATATGGGGCAGAATCGCTATCGCCTGCTGAAGGCGGACGATGGACGCTGGCAGGCGGATATCACCCTGCCCGTGTGCACGTCGGGGCGCAGTGACTGGGTGGCGGTTTTTGAGCTTCAGGCTGCCGGCAGGCGCTATCGGCTGGACGTGCCCTTCAGCCTCGGCGACTAGCCTATTCGAAATCTTCCGGCGGCCGGTTGTCGGGTATCCGGTGGCGTTCCTCGAACCAGTCACCAAGGTCGATCAATCGGCAGCGTTCGCTGCAGAACGGCCGCCACGGGTTGCTCTTGTCCCACACCGCCGGTTTGTTGCAGGTCGGGCAGGGAACAGTCTTTTGTGATGGTTTCTTTTTTTCCATTTCCGGTTCAGATGACGCAGCAGCCCAGTTCAAAGGGGATATCGTCGGTCGTCTGGTGGAGGTGTCCGTCTTCCTTTGAAGAAGACAGGAAACGGACTGTGAAGCGGTGCCGTCCGCCGCTGATCTCCGCAAAACAGGGCGTGCTGCGGTCGACCGATACGCGCACCAGCTGGCAGGGCAGGTTGGGGTCGAGGGTTTTCTGGAAAAACCCGTTTTCGGCGACCAACTGCCTTGCCGAGGCGCTTTCGCGGATCAGCTTGAGGATCAGCTGAATGGCGCGGGCGATGGATTCGAAATGGCTCAGCCACTCGGCAAGATCGCGGGTGCGCCGCGCAGCCGGCTGTT
>CAYSRA010000011.1:38286-40726 GCA_964433205.1 uncultured Thiohalobacter sp.
TCGAAATGGCTCAGCCACTCGGCAAGATCGCGGGTGCGCCGCGCAGCCGGCTGTTCCAGCCAGTAGTGATAGCCGGGCAGGTCAAAGTCGCAGGCGCCGCCGGCGATGGCCGAGCGCTGCTGGATCGCGGACAGGAATTCGTTTGATCTGAGCGCCGCGGCAATCGGGCCGCCGTTGTGGTGCAACTGGTCGGCGAGGGTTTCCAGTTCCGTCAGTGTCTCACCGAGGCGCTTGCGGTCGACGTCCGGGTTCTGTTCCAGGCGAGCCAGTGTACCGGTGTGGCGTTCCAGTTCCTTGAGCACCTCGGTCTTGAGGTCGGTGCGGCCGAAGATGGCCATGATATCCAGCAGTGCGGTCAGCGTACTGCGGCTGTCCCAGTGACTTTTACCGCGCAAATGGTGTGCGGCCTCGGCAAACAGGAACTCCAGTCGCAGAAAGGTCCTGATGCGCTCGTTAAGCGGTTGTTCGTAGATGATCTTCTGGTTCACCGGCTGCGCAATTCAGGGTGGCTAGGGCTGCGCTATTGTCCATCAGTCGGTGGTGTGGCGCAAATGTAGCCGGCTGGCGACGCTGCGGTGACGGGTTCGCAGAGCCCGGGGCCGGGAGGGACGGTTTCAGTGGCGGGCGGCCTGCCGGTATTGCTGGTCCAGCTGCTTGACGGCTTCGCGAAGCTGGTCCAGTCCGGCATCATTGACGATAACGTCATCAGCGATGGCAAGGCGCTGCTCCCGGCTGGCCTGACTGGCGAGGATGGACTGGATCTGCTCCGGCGGCAGCGCGTCGCGTGCCTCGACGCGCGCGATCCGGGTTGCCTCCGGCGCGTCGACAACCAGCACCCGGTCGAGCGGGTAGTCGTTGCCGGTTTCGACCAGCAGCGGTATGACCAGCAGGCAATAGGGGACGTCTGCTGCGTCGGCCAGTTCGAGTGCTCGGGCGCGAATGCGGGGGTGCAAAATGGCTTCGAGCCGGCGTCGTTTTTCCGGGTCTTCAAACACCCGGGCGCGAAGTTGCGCGCGATCCAGACGACCGTCGGCATCGAGTATGTCGGAACCGAAAGTATTGGTGATTTCCTGCAGGGCCGGCTGGCCCGGTTCGACCAGTTCGCGGGCGATGACGTCTGTGTCGATGACAGGTGCGCCGAGTTCGGCAAACAGGCGTGCGACTTCGCTCTTGCCGCTGCCGATTCCGCCGGTCAGCCCGATACGTAGGCCGCAGCCCATGTCAGGCCATGCCCGCCCAGCGCAGGTAGGCGTGTGATATCCGGTCGCCCCACAGCAATGCGATCCAGCCGGCGATCGCCAGGTAGGGTCCGAACGGGATCGGATGTGCACGGTCGCGGCCCTGGATCAGCATCATCGTCCCGCCCAGCACCGCGCCCACGGCAGACGACAGCAGGACGATCATTGGCAGCGCTTCCCAGCCCATCCAGGCGCCAAGCAGGGCGAGCAGTTTGAAATCGCCGTATCCCAGGCCCTCCTTGCCGGTAACCAGTTTGAACACCTGGTAGACAATCCACAGCGCGAGGTAGCCGGCAATGGCGCCGATCAGGCTCTCGCGCATATCGGCGAACACCGGGAACAGGCTCAGCAACAGCCCAAGCCAGAGAAACGGCAGGGTAATGGAATCGGGTAACAGCTGATGATCGATATCGATCATGCTGAGTGCGATCAGCGCCCAGGTCAGCAGCAGGGCCGCGCCGGACTGCCAGCTGAAGCCGAAATGCCACGCCACCGCGACCGAGAGCACACCGGTCAGCAGTTCAATCAGAGGGTAGCGAATGGAGATCGCCGTCTTGCAGGAAGAGCACTTGCCGCGCAGCAGCAGGTAGCTGATCACCGGGATGTTCTCGTAGAAACGGATCCTGTGATTACACGCCGGGCAGCGCGAGGCAGGTCTGGCCAGAGAAAGCGGAGGCCCTTCCTCGTCACCGACTTCCTTGCCCAGGTATTCGTGCGCCTGGGCTTTCCATTCCCGTTCCATCATGACGGGAAGACGATAAATGACAACGTTCAGGAAGCTACCGACCAGCAGGCCGAGCACGAAGACAGTGCCAAGAAAGAACGGGACGTTGTGTTCGAGTAGTGTGATGAGTTCCATGACGGGAGTTTACCCCACGGCGGCCCTGCCGTGGGGTGCAGTTCCTAGATGGCAGAACCCATTTTGAAGATCGGCAGATACATGGCCACGATCAGGCCGCCGACCAGAACACCGAGCACCGACATGATGATCGGTTCCAGCAGGCTGCTGAGATTGTCGACGGCATCGTCGACTTCTTCTTCGTAGAAATCGGCGACCTTGCCCAGCATGGCGTCCAGCGAGCCGGATTCCTCGCCAATTGCCACCATCTGCACAACCATGTTGGGGAACAGCCCGGTCTGGTTCATTGCAAGCTGGAGCTGTTGCCCGGTTGCCACATTGTCACGCATTTGCAGTATGCCGA
>CAYSRA010000012.1:0-40098 GCA_964433205.1 uncultured Thiohalobacter sp.
CGGTGCAGCCGAGCATCGCAGGGCTGTTGCGATTGAGCGAGCGTTGTCTGAGTGGCTTGCGCGGCAGCGCAAGCCGCGAGTTTCGCGAGCGCGCAACAGACCGAGAAGCGCAGGGAACCCGCGTAGCGGGCAAGTCGTCGCCAGTCAGACGCCTTCTGCCTCAGTTCGTGACGTATTCAGGGAACCAAACCCCAAAACGCCCCACCGACAGACCGGCGCCCGCCACGAAAATCAATCGAGTCTGACCCCGTTGAACTGCGAAAATCAATCGAGTCTGACCCCGTTGAACTTGAACTCTGTTGAACTACTCGAAGGGGTGCCGCTTGATTAATGTCTCTTCGCGGTCGGGGCCGGTGGAGATGATGTCGATGGGGACACCGCACAGGGATTCGACCTTGTCGAGATAATTGCGCGCTGCCTGCGGCAACTGGTCGAGCGACTTGGTGCCGACGGTGGATTCTTTCCAGCCGGGCATTTCAATCAGCACCGGTTCGCATTTTTCCAGCAAATCAGCACCCACCGGCGGGACGGTGATTTCCTTGCCGTCGAGCTTGTAGGCCACACAGATCTTGACGGTCTCCATGCCATCCAGCACATCGAGCTTGGTGATGCAGATGCCGGTGACGCTGTTCACCTCCAGCGAACGTTTCAGGGACACGATGTCCAGCCAGCCGCAGCGGCGCTGGCGGCCGGTGGTGGCACCGAACTCGTGGCCTTTCTCCCCCAGGTATTCGCCGTCCTTGTCGAACAGCTCGGTGGGGAAGGGACCGGCGCCGACCCGGGTGGTGTAGGCCTTGACGATGCCGAGGATGTAGTCGAGCGCACGCGGGCCCACACCACTGCCGCTGGCGGCGCCGCCGGCGGTGGTGGTCGATGAAGTCACGTACGGGTAAGTGCCGTGGTCGATATCCAGTAGCGCGCCCTGGGCACCTTCAAACATGACGCTCCTGCCCTCCGCGCGCAGCCGGTGCAGCGTACCGGGCACGTCTTCGACCATTGGGGCAATCTGTTCGCCCTGCGCCAGTGCTTCGTCGAGTACCTTCTGGTAGTCCACAGTGTCGACCTTGAAATAGTGTTGCAGGGCGAAGTTGTGATACTCCATGACTTCGCGCAGACGTTCCTTGAAGTGTTCCGGGTCGAGCAGTTCGCCCAGGCGGATACCACGCCGGGAGACCTTGTCTTCGTAGGCCGGGCCGATGCCGCGTCCTGTGGTACCAATGGCTTTCTTGCCGCGTGCCACTTCGCGCGCCTGGTCGAGCGCGATATGGTACGGCAGGATCAGCGGACAGGACTCGCTGATGCCGAGTCGCTCGCGAGCCGGTACGCCGCTGGCTTCCAGGGCTTCGATTTCCGACAACAACGCCGTCGGCGACAGCACCACGCCGTTGCCGATCAGGCAGCGCACACCCACACGCAGGATGCCGGACGGAATCAGGTGCAACACCGTCTGTTTGCCTTCAATAACCAGCGTGTGACCGGCGTTGTGTCCGCCCTGGAAACGCACCACCGCCGATGCCCGGTCGGTCAGCAGGTCGACAATCTTGCCCTTGCCTTCGTCACCCCACTGGGTGCCGATGATGACTACGTTCTTGCCCATGGAACTCTCAATCCTGTTTCTGAAAACTGTTTAAAAAATGCTGACGGCTCAGGCGCCAAGCGGCTCGACCGTCCACTGTGACCCGTTCCAGCGCAACACCCGGTCACAGCCTGTTTCCGAAATGTTGCCGCCCTGCCCCGGCAGCTGCTGAACAACGATCTCGCCCGCGGCGCGAAGTTCGGCAATGGTTTCACTCAGTGCCGCGTCATTTTCCGGCGGGGCAAGAATACCACCCGCCTGATCCGCCCATCGACGTTCGCCCAGCTCCATCAGGGTACGCAGGTCGGTGCTGAATCCGGTCGCCGGCCGTGCCACGCCAAACACTTTGCCAATGTCGTCGTAACGTCCCCCGCGCGCGATCTCCTGGCCGCGGTCCGCCACGAACGCGGCAAACACCACCCCGGTCTGGTACTGGTAACCGCGCAATTCAGCCAGATCGAAATGCAGGGTCACGTCCGGCAAGCGCTGCGCGGCGAGATCGGCAATGTGCTCCAGGTTATCCAGCGCCGCCATCACGCTGTCGCCGCTGCCGGCCAGCAGGTCGCGGGCACGCTGCAACACGTCACGTTCGCCGTTCAACGTCGCCAGCCCGGCCAGCCGTTCACGCTGTGCGGTGGAAAGCTCCAGTTCGCCGAGGAAGTCCCGGATCTCCGGGATCGCCTTGCGTTGCAACGCATCGAACAGAAAAGCCTCCTGCTCCGCATCGAGGTTGGCGTCGCGCGCCAGGCCACGGTAAATACCGACATGCCCCAGATCGATATACAGATCGTCGACCCCGGTCAGGGCCAGCGTTTCCACCATGAGCTGAAGAATCTCGACATCGCTCTCGGCACCGGCGTGCCCGAATAACTCCGCGCCAACCTGCAGGGGACTGCGCGAGCCTGAAAAGCCTTCCGGCCGGGTGTGCAACACGGTACCGAGATAGCACAGGCGGCTGGGCGCCTCGCGCCGCAGCCCGTGGGCATCGATACGCGCGGCCTGCGGCGTCATGTCGGCACGCAGCCCCAGCAACCGGCCCGACAGCTGGTCGATGAGTTTGAATGTCTGCAAATCGAGATCGTGCCCGGTGCCGGTCAGCAGCGAATCGAGATAATCGACGAACGGCGGGATAATCAGCTGGTAGCCCCAGCCCCGGTACAAATCGAGAATCTCGCGACGCAACTGTTCCAGCCGCGCGGCGGGTTCCGGCAGCAATTCTTCGATGCCCTCGGGCAATAACCAGCGGTTTTTGCTCTTTATCACGTCGGTGTCGTCCTAGCGAACCCAGTACAGCAAGGCCACGCCGGCCAGCATACTCAACAGCCCGGCCAGGCGAATACTGCGATCATCCATCTGCGCCAGCGTCGCCATGGCTCGCCTCACGGCGCCGGGACTGATAAACGGGGCAATACCCTCGATGACCATCAGTAACGCCAGCGCCGCCCACAGATCATCCCACATCGCAGGCTCCAAAAAAAAGCCGGACGACATGACATCGTCCGGACTTTGCATTATATGTCATTCGCCGACCGGCGCGCGACTACTCCGCTTTGCGGAAATAACGGAAGAAATCGCTGTCCGGCTTGAGTAGCATCATATCGCCGTCACCACCCAGGCTTTCGCGGTAGGCCTCCAGGCTCCGGTAGAAGCTGTAGAAATCCTTGTCCCGACCGTAGGCCTTTGCGTAGATGTCAGCCGCGATTGCGTCACCCTCGCCTCGCACCTGCTCGGCGTCACGATAGGCTTCGGCGATAATAACCTGACGCTTGCGGTCGGCGTTGGCGCGAATCTTTTCCGCCTCCTCGAAACCACGGGAGCGGAATTCCTTGGCGACGCGCGCACGCTCCGCCTGCATCCGGCGGTACACCGAGTTGCTGACTTCGGCGGGCAGGTCGATACGCTTGATACGCACATCGGCAATGGTGATACCGATTTCATTGGCCTGCTCGTTCGATTCGGCGGTCAGTGCGCGCATGATCTCATCGCGCTCACCGGAAACCACCTCGTTGATGGTGCGCTTGCTGAACTGGCCACGCATACCGTCCTTGATAATCTGTTCGAGCCGCAGACGTGCATGGCGCTCGTCACCAGCCACCGCGGTATAAAAACGCGCCACGTCGTCGATCCGCCACATGACGAACGAATCAACAATCACGTTTTTCTTTTCCGCCGTCAGGAAGCGTTCCGGTTCGACGTCCAGGGTCAGAAGGCGTGCATCAAACTTGCGAACATTGTTGATGAACGGAATCTTGAAGTGGAGGCCGGGCTTGAAATCCGTTTCACGAATCTCACCCAGACGGAACATGATGACCTTTTCCCACTCGCTGACGCGGAACGTGGAGAAACTGCCAATCACCAGCACAATCAGCGCCAGCACCAGAAAAAATCCCTTGCTGTTAGCCATTAGCGCGTCTCCCTCGTGCGTCGTGCCGGGCGCGCCGGCGGTTTCCCGCCGCGCGTGCCGGTAATGCCCTTGTTACTGCTGGTATCAGGCACACGGCTACGTTGCGAGGTGTTCCGGTTCATCAGCTTGTCCAGCGGCAGGTACATCAGGTTGTTGGCGTTGTCGCTATCGACGATCACCTTGTTGGTGCGTTTCAACACGGACTCCATGGTCTCGATATACAGGCGCTCGCGCGTCACATCGGGCGCCTTCTTGTACTCCTTGAGCAGTGCGGTAAAGCGGTGTGCTTCACCCTCTGCCTTGGCAATCAGCGATTCCTTGTAGGCCTGCGCTTCCTGGGTCTGGCGGGCGGCACGGCCGCGCGCCTTCGGCACCACTTCGTTGGCGTAGGCTTCGGCTTCGTTCTTCAACCGTTCCTTGTCCTCACGCGCCTTGATGGCGTCGGAGAACGCCCCCTGCACCTCTTCCGGCGGCTGTGCGTCCTGCAGGTTCACGTCGGACACCAGCAGACCGGCATCATACTGATCCAGGATCCTCTGCATATCCGCCTTGACACGGCTGACCACCTCGGCACGACCTTCCTTGAGCACGAAATCCATCTCGCTCTTGCCGATTACTTCGCGTACGGCACTTTCCGCCACCTGCTTGAGCACGGCTTCAGGCTGACGCACGTTGAACAGGTATTTGCGCGGATCATCGATCTGGTATTGCACAGCGAGCTGGACATTGACGATATTCTCATCCTTGGTAAGCATCAGCGCCTCGCGCTCTACCACCAGCCCGGCCTGACCACCGGCACCGGAGCGGTAGCCGATTTCCACGAAACGGCGCTGCTCGACATTGACGATCTCGACCTGTTCGATCGGGTACGGCAAGTGCCAGTGCGGCCCCGGCATGGTCGCCTCGGTGTAGGCGCCGAAACGCATGACGACACCGCGGGTACCGGCATCGACGATATAGATACCGGAAGCCAGCCAGACCACAAAGACGATACCGGCGATGAGGCCAAACCCGGCAAAACCCCTGCCGGAGCCGCCGCTCGTACCGCCACGCCGGCCACCACCGCCACCAAACAGGCGACCGAGTTTGTCCTGCATTTTTTTGACGACCTCGTCGAGATCCGGCGGGCCCTGATCGTTCCGGCCTCCCCAGGGATCCTTGTTGTTACCACTTCCCGGCTGATTCCAGGCCATGTATGACTCCGCTACGCTGAAAATGCGTGTTTATTTGATGCTCGAAACAGGGGATTCTAGGGAGCTTCCGCCGCGCCCGCAACATCAAGCGAGTCCCGGCTTTCCCGCAGGGTGTACTTCAGACCCTCCCGGCGATACAGATCGTCAAGTTCCCGGCTACTGATAGTCACCTCCACCCACCAGCCGCCCGCCGCATCAGGCTCGTCGTTCAGGACCTCGCCGGTGCGGTAGATCATGGCACGCAAACGCCCGGCCGAGGGAGGCAGGTACAACCAGCCGCGCACCTGGTCGGGCATGAAATATTCGCAAAGCGCTGACTCAATCAGTTCCATGCCTTCGCCAGTGGCTGCCGAGCACCACACCCGGCTGACCTTGCCGTCGGTATCGCGCACCAGCCGCGCCGGTTCGGCGCTGAGGTCGATCTTGTTATAGACCATCAACTGCGGCACCTCGCCGGCACCGATGTCCGCCAGCACCTCGTTGACCTGTTCGATGCGCGTCTGCCGCTCGGGATCGTGCGCATCCACCACGTGCAGCAACAGATCCGCTTCCAGCGTTTCCTCCAGCGTGGAACGGAACGCCGCGACCAGTTCATGGGGCAGTTTGCGCACAAAACCCACCGTATCCGCCAGCACCACCGGGCCAAAACCCGGCAGGTCGAACCGCCGCAGGGTCGGGTCGAGGGTCGCGAACAGCTGGTCGGCCGCGTACACATCCGCCGCGCACAGGCGATTGAACAGCGTCGACTTGCCGGCGTTGGTATAACCGACCAGCGACACTGTGGGCACTTCGGCGCGGTCGCGCGCACGGCGTCCCTGGGCACGCTGGCTGCGCACCTTTTCCAGCCGCTTGTGGATCTGCTTGATGCGGTTTCCGAGCAGGCGCCGGTCGGTTTCCAGCTGGGTCTCACCCGGGCCGCGCAGGCCGATACCACCTTTCTGGCGTTCAAGGTGGGTCCAGCCACGAATCAGCCGGGTGGACAGGTGCCGCAGCTGCGCCAGTTCCACCTGCAACTTGCCTTCGAAGGAACGGGCCCGCTGGGCGAAAATATCCAGGATCAGCCCGGTACGATCCAGCACCCGCGCACTGAACAGTTTTTCCAGATTGCGTTCCTGGCTCGGCGATAACTCGTGATTAAAGATAACCAGGTCGGCCTCTTCGTCGACCAACAGGTCACGGATGGCTTCCGCCTTGCCGGAACCGACATAAAAACGTGAGTCCGGCGCATTTCGGCTGGCCGTGACGGTACCGACCGGATCGGCCCCGGCAGAACGCACCAGGTCTGTGAATTCCAGCAGGTCTTCGGGCTCGGAGTTGCCGGGAAAATCGACGTGAACGAGTATTGCCCGCTCACCGCTGCGGGGACGTTCAAACATGGGGATGATCGACGCCGGGCTCCGTCACCGCGGAGGCCGGCGTCGTAAACTCACGACAGGAATCAGGTATTGCCAGCGTCTGAATTATGATTCTCATCACCACTTGCCAGGCGGACATTTCTCGCCGGCACAACGGTCGAAATGGCGTGCTTGTACACCATCTGACTAACGCTGTTCTTGAGTAACACCACAAACTGGTCAAACGACTCTATCTGTCCTTGCAACTTAATGCCATTTACCAGGTAAATGGAAACAGGAATGCGCTCCTTGCGGAGTGCATTCAGGAAGGGTTCTTGCAGCGACTGCCCTCGGGCCATGTCATTTCTCCTTCTTCTAGTAACGTGCACCTGCGTTCTCCTGCCGGGCCTTGTGTGCCCACGGTGTACACGGATTTATAGCGCCACATTCCGTGTGGTTAAACGTTTTTCCCTGCGGGCAAAACTATAGCACATTCAATTGCCTGCTGCGCCAGCACGGTCAATGAGCATGCGGATAACTGCAGCCGCGTCCCTGAGAGACGGATCAACCCGGCAGGTATTCCTTTCACTGCGCAGCCAGGTGAACTGCCGCTTGGCATACTGACGGGTGGCAACAATGGCTCGTTCGACCCATTCTGTCGCCGATAGGTTCCCGTCGAGGTGAGCCCAGGCCTGGCGATAACCGACCGCACGCATCGACGGCAGCTCGGGGTGGAGGTCACCGCGCGCGTGCAATGCCCTCACCTCGTCGAGAAAACCCTGTTCCAGCATAACCTCAAAACGCTGGCGGATGCGCTCGTGCAACAACGCCCGATCATCCGCTGCCAGCACAATTTTCAGGAAACTCAAAGGCGCAGTGGTATCGGCAGAGCGCCGGAACAGTTCGGTCATGGGTGTACCGGTGATCTCGTAGACCTCCAGCGCGCGCTGGATGCGCTGTGGATCATTGGGATGAATCCGTGCGGCGGCCACCGGGTCGACTTTCAGCAGACGCTCGTGCAACGCCGCCCAGCCGCGTTCCTGCGCCTCGGCTTCGAGCCGGGCGCGAACCTCCGTATCGGCGGAGGGAAGCTCCGACAGGCCCTGTTCCAGAGCACGAAAATACAGCATGGTGCCCCCCACCAGCAGCGGGATACGTCCGGCGGCGTGGATCGATGCGATTTCCCGGAGTGCATCGTCGCGGAATTCCGCCGCCGAATAGGCCTGCGCGGGGTCGCGGATGTCGATCAGCCGGTGCGGCGCAATGCGCAGGGTTTCGGCATCCGGTTTGGCGGTACCGATATCCATGCCCTGGTACACCAGCGCCGAGTCGACGCTGACGATGTCCAGCGGTAACTGCTGGACCAGTTCAACCGCCACACCGGTCTTGCCGGACGCGGTCGGCCCCATCAGACAGATTACCAGCGGCTGTTTCATGGCCACCTACTGACCACGCATAAACAGGGCGTCCAGCTCCGCGAGACCAAAACGCACCCAGGTGGGGCGGCCGTGATTGCATTGCCCGGCACGCTCGGTACGCTCCATGTCGCGTAACAGGGCATTCATCTCGTCCAGGGTCAGACGCCGGTTGGCGCGTACCGAACTGTGGCAGGCCATGGTGGACAGTAGTTCGTTGACGGCTTCCTCGATACGCTGACTGCTGCCGTGGGTGTTCAGGTCCGACAACACATCACGCACCAGCGCCTCGACATCACCGCTGGCGAGCAGCGCCGGCACCTGGCGCACGACCAGCTGTTCGGGACCCTGACGATCGATCTCGAAACCGAGTGTCGCAAACCAGTCGTGGCGCGTTTCCGCCAGTTCCGCCTCGGCGCGGCTGACCGCCAGGCTCAGCGGCACCAGCAAGGGCTGTGAGCGAATACCCTGTTCCGCAAAACTGTTCTTCAGGTGCTCGTAGGTAATGCGTTCGTGGGCGGCGTGCATATCCACCAGCACCAGGCCCTGGGCGTTTTCGGCGAGAATATAGATGCCTTTCAGTTGCGCCAGCGCGAACCCGAGCGGGGGAATATCGGCGTGGTCTGCGCCCCGATCCCGATCAGGCCCGGACAGCGACGCGACCTCCGCCAGCGGTACCGGTGACACGGCCCCGGCAGCGTTGGCCGCACCGTGCAGCCGGTCGTACTGTGCGATCTGTTCTGCCACCGGCAATGAAAACCCGCCCTGGCGGGGAACAGCCGAATTTCCACCATAGCCGCCACCCGAACCCGCGGTCGTGCCCGGCAGGGGGCGCACCGGCTGCGGCGCAAGTTGATCGTCCGCCGGACGCAGGTCGGCCAGCACCGTATGCAAGGTACGAAACAGGAAATCATGCACCAGCCGGGATTCACGAAACCGCACCTCGTGCTTGGCCGGGTGGGCATTGACATCGACGGCCTTCGGATCGAGCTCCAGGAACAGTACAAATGCCGGATGACGCCCATGGAACAACACGTCCTGGTAGGACTGGCGCACCGCATGGGCCAGCAACTTATCACGCACCGCACGGCCGTTCACAAAGAAGAACTGCAGATCGGCCTGACTGCGGGAAAAGGTCGGCTGAGCGATCCAGCCGGACAGGCGCAGACCGGCTGCTTCATGCTCGATACGCAGCACCTGGTCGGCGAACGCGGCACCGAGCAGGGTACGAACGCGCTCCAGTTGCGCAGCCTCACCCGTGCCGGCGCGCAGGTGGTATTGCGGCTTGTTGTTCCGGCGCACGGTCAGTTCAACATCCGGGCGGCTCAGCGCGATACGCTGGATCACGGCGTCGAGGTATTTCTGTTCGGTATTGTCAGTGCGCAGAAACTTGCGCCGTGCCGGCACATTGAAAAACAGGTCGCGCACTTCAATGGTGGTACCCGGCGGATGGGACACCGGCTCCGGCTCCAGTGCCGCCTCGCGGCCATCCCCGCGCACCTGCCAGCCACTGTCACTGTCGGCGGTACGCGACTGCACAACAAGACGGGACACCGAGGCAATGCTGGGCAACGCCTCGCCACGGAATCCCAGGCTCATCACCTGTTCCAGGTCCTCCAGCGAGGCAATCTTGCTGGTGGCGTGGCGCGATAGCGCCAGTCCGAGATCATCGTGGTGGATGCCGTGGCCGTCATCGCGCACCCGGATCAAGCGTTTTCCGCCCTCCTCGATATCCACTTCGATACGCCCGGCACCGGCGTCCAGGCTGTTTTCCAGCAGTTCCTTGA
This sequence comes from uncultured Thiohalobacter sp., assembly GCA_964433205.1. Lineage (GTDB taxonomy): Bacteria > Pseudomonadota > Gammaproteobacteria > DSM-19610 > DSM-19610 > Thiogranum. The sequence goes on from CAYSRA010000012.1 coordinate 9,710, forward strand.
GTACCGAAGCGGGCCGTTCGATCACCTCGCCGGCGGCGATCTGGTTGATCAACTGGGGTTCGAGGGCATGAATACGCATGCCGGAATGGTACCGTGAAATACGCGGCCGGTGCGAACCGGCCGGGGCCGGCTCGCTAGCCGCCCCGGGAGGGAATGGTCAGTACGTTACCGACCAGCAGGCGGTCACCCTTGAGGCGGTTACGGGCACGCAACTCCGACATACTCACCCCGTAACGCCGGGCAATATGACTGAGGGTATCGCCACGCCGCACCACATGGCGGCGCGGTGCACCCCGCTTCGCCAGCCGCGTGCCAGCCGGCGGGTTGGCAGTAAAGTATTTGCGCACACCGTTGAAAATGGCATTGGCGACTTTCTGCTGGTGCTTGCGACTGCGCAGCCGGCTCTCCTCGGACGGATTGGAGATAAAGGCGGTTTCCACCAGCAGCGACGGGATATCCGGGGACTTCAGCACCACGAAACCGGCGTGCTGGACGTGCCGCTTGTGCACCTTGCCGAGCCGCCTGAGTTCGGACAGCACATTGTTGGCGACACCGGTACTGGTTTCCAGCGTCGCCGTCTGCGCCAGATCCAGCAGCACCTCGGCCAGCAGATCGTCCTTGTCGTCGAGGCTGACACCACCGACCAGGTCCGCGGCATTCTCCCGCGCTGCCAGCCAGCGCGCCATTTCCGACGAGGCGCCGCGCCGCGACAGGACGTAGACTGACGATCCGTGTACGCGACGGTCGCGGAAGGCGTCCGCGTGTATGGAGATGAACAGGTCGGCACGGTGCTTGCGCGCCTTGTCGATACGCTTGCGCAAACCAATGTAGTAGTCGCCGTCACGCACCAGCACCGCTTTCATGCCCGGTTCCCGATTGATCAGGGCCGCCAGCTTGCGGGCGATGCCCAGCACAACCTCTTTCTCGCGCGTTCCCTTGCGGCCGCGTGCACCGGGGTCCTCACCACCGTGACCGGCGTCGACCGCAATAACCAGGTCGCGCAGTTTTGTCGGGTTGGTGACCGCCTTGACAGTCTTCGGCACACGCTTTTTCGCCTTGCCGGCACTGAACAGGTCGATGACCAGACGGTGGCCGTACTGATCGTTGGGCTTGAGCACAAAACTCTTGGGTTTGACCGGGGCGGCGAGATCCAGCACCAGGCGCAGGTCGTCCTTGTTACGCTTGCCGGCGCGCAATCCCTTGACCACACCGCCACTGGCAAGTTGCTTGACCAGCGTCTTGTCGATGCTGGCGTGCTTCAGATCGATGACCAGCCGATCCGGTCCGTCGAGGGTGAATAACTGGTGTTCGACCGGCCCGGTCACGTCGAAAACCACGCGGGTACTGTCGGGCGCCGCCCATAACCGTACGCCGCTGACCTGTAACGGACCGGCATTGGCTATCGAGGTCAGCAGCAATAAAAGCAACAGGCCAGGACGCTTCACTATTGTTATTCCTTCCGGTCGGTTCGGGGCGTAATGCGAGATATAGCGCATCCGGGCGGGAAATTCAACAAATTTCCTTAGATGTCGGCAGGATAGCCTTGATATCTCGAAATTCAATTGAAACACGGACACCAGGATCGGGGGAGGGTAGATTCGTCGGGGACGGGACCCTTTTGGGTCGGCAACGGTTTGCCCGCTGCGCGGGTTCCCTGCGCTTCTCGATATTTTGCGCGCTCGCTAAACTCGCGGTTCACGCTGACGCGTGAACCGCTCAGACAACGCTCGCTCGATCGCAAAATATCTGCGATGCTCGGCTGCACCGACGCCGACCCAAAAGGGTCCCGTCCCCGACTTGCTTGGGTGCACACTGATACATCAGCAAAGGCAGCGAACGATCCGCTCGCCGCGGGGGGAACACGCCTCCAGCAGCGCGCGTCTTCCCCGGCCGTCCACAGTGAGGGTGATTCGCACATCCGGCTCGGGGAGCATAGCGGCGCCGCGCTGCGGCCACTCGATCAGGCACACGCTTTCGCCGTCGAACAGGTCGCGGATACCGATCCATTCCAGTTCCTCGGGATCGGAGAGGCGGTAGAGGTCGAGGTGGTAGAGGTTGCCGTCATCGATCCGGTAGGGTTCGACGAGGGTGTAGGTGGGGCTTTTGACAGCGCCGCGGTGGCCAAGTCCGCGCAGGTAACCGCGCACCAGCGTGGTCTTGCCGGCACCCAGGTCGCCTTCCAGGAAGATCAGCGCGCCGGGCTGCTGACATGCCGCCAGCCGTCGCCCCAGGGCTTCCGTGGCATCGGCGTCTTCCAGCCGGACCTCAAACACGGCCATTGATACCTTCGCGCAGCCACGGCATGAGATCGGCGGCCAGTAGACCGCGCTCGCCACCGGCAGCCGCCGCGCGGTCCGCCGCGCAGGCGTGCAGGCATACACCGGCGCGCGCGGCAGCACCGGCCGTCATCCGTTGTGCGAGCAGCGCGCCCAGCACACCGCTGAGGACGTCCCCCATGCCGCCGCTGGCCATGCCGGGATTGCCCGCGGCGCATACGGCGGGCAGGCGCCCGTCACCGATCAGCGTCCCCGCGCCTTTCAGGACGATGGCATCCCCGTAGCGCTCACGCAACGACGCCAGTGCCGCGAAGCGATCTTCCTGAACGGTCGCACTGTCGATCCCCAGCAGACGCGCGGCCTCACCCGGGTGCGGCGTCAGTATCCAGTTGGCCCGAACCAGAGGATCGCGTGCCAGCAGGTTCAGCGCATCGGCATCCACGACCAGTGGCAGGGTGGTATCGAGCACCCGCTCGAACAACTGCCGGGACCAGCCCGACTGCCCCAGCCCCGGCCCCACCACCACCACGCTGGCACGCTGCAACAGGGGCGCAAGGTCGCTTGCACATTCGACACCGTGCACCATCAGTTCCGCCCGGCCAGCGTTCAGCGTGGCGGCGTGCGCGGCACGCGTGGCGACCGACACCAGCCCGGCGCCGCAGCGCGCCGCTGCCTCGGCGGCCAGCCGCGGGGCACCGGACATGCCGTGATCACCGCCCACCACCAGCACGTGACCGAAATCGCCCTTGTGGCTGCTGCGTGCGCGCGGCGCAGCCAGCGGCCCGAGCGGGGGTTGTGTCAACAGACAGGCGTGCGCGGGCTGGCGCTTATAAACCGCCGCCGGTACATCCAGACTCGCAAACTCGACCACACCGCTGTAATCGACACCCTGCGCCGTATACAGGCCACGCTTGCGGCCAATGAAGGTCACGGTGCGTTGTGCGTGCACCGCAACTCCGAGCACGACACCGGTGTCCGCCGACAGGCCGCTGGGAATATCGACCGCCAGTACCGGCGCCGTCTGCGCATTCAGCGCGTCGATAGCCTGTCGCCAGCGCCCTTCCACGGCGCGCGCCAGGCCGGTGCCGAGCAGGGCATCCACCTGCAGGGCCGCAACATTCAGGGTGTGCTCAAAGGCCGTCGCTTCACCGCCCGCCGCCCGGAAATCCGCAAACGCGGTCGCCGCATCGGCGCGCAATTTTGCCGGGTCGCCGAGAAACTGCACGGTGACTTCAATACCGGTCTCGCGCAACAGGCGCGCCAGCACATAACCGTCGCCGGCGTTGTTGCCCGCGCCGCACAGGATGTTGACGCGCCGGCACTCCGGCCAGTTGGTGGCGATGCTGTCACGCAGCGCCCGGCCGGCCCTGCACATCAGCTCATAACCGGGAATCCCCTGCTCCTCGATGGCGATACGGTCCAGCTCGCGCACCCCGGCAGCGGTATAAAGCGGCAAAGCACAGGTTTCCGGCATACAATGTCCACTCCTGACAGGCATCTGCAAACCATACCGCACCGTGACACATTCTCCCAAATCCAGCCCCCCGCTCTGCCGCGACGAGATCGACTTCGCACAACTCGCGCGCGATATAAAATGCTGGGGTCGGGAACTGGGTTTCCAGCAGGTCGGTATCACCGACACCCGCCTGGAGGAAGACGAAACGCACCTGCTGAACTGGCTGGACGCCGATCACCACGGCGAAATGCGCTACATGGCGGCGCACGGCAGCAAGCGCAGCCGGCCGCAGGACCTGGTGCCTGGCACCCTGCGTATCATCTCGGTGCGCATGGATTACTGGCCGCAGCAGGCCGACCCCGCCACCGGTGTGCTCGATGACCCGGCGCGCGCCTATGTGTCGCGCTACGCGCTGGGGCGAGACTACCACAAGGTGCTGCGCAAACGCCTGCAGAAACTCGCCGACCGCATCGTTGAACAGGTCGGCCCGTTCGGCTTCCGCGCTTTCACCGACAGCGCACCGGTACTGGAAAAAGCCCTTGCGCAAAAAGCCGGTCTTGGCTGGATCGGCAAGCACACCAACCTGATCAATCGTCGTGAAGGTTCATGGTTCTTTCTTGGCGAACTGTTTACCGACCTGCCGCTACCCGTCGACAGCCCCGCAAGCAACCACTGCGGCAGTTGCCAGGCCTGTATCGATATCTGCCCGACCCAGGCCATCATCGCGCCTTACCGCCTCGATGCCCGACGCTGCATCTCCTACCTGACCATCGAACTGCACGGCGCCATCCCGGAGGAACTGCGCAAGAGCATCGGCAACCGTATCTATGGCTGCGACGACTGCCAGTTGATCTGCCCCTGGAACCGGTTCTCGCGGCCGAGTGGAGAAAGCGACTTTACCCCGCGCCACCGACTGGACAGCAGCACGCTGATCGAACTGTTCAGCTGGGACGAGGCGGTGTTCCTGCACAACACGGAGGGCACGGCAATACGCCGCATCGGTCATATCAGCTGGCTGCGCAATATCGCCGTAGCGCTGGGCAACAGCCCGACCGCTACGGGCGTGGTCGAGGCGCTGGAATCACGCCGCGACCATCCGTCAGAACTGGTGCGCGAACATGTGCAATGGGCGCTTCAACAACACAACAGGCGCCGCACAGGCTAAACAACCCGCAACTATTTTTTCAGCGCAACACCACGCTCATATAACTCGCGCTTGTTCAGACCGGTAAGCCGCGCAGCGAGCTTGGCGGCGGTCTTGATGGGCAGTTCCTCCATCAGCACCTGCAGTATGTGCTCGGCTTCAGCGTCGAGCGTATCGTCCTGCGGTTGCGACCACCCCTCCACCAGCACAACCATTTCACCCTTCTGCTGATTGCCGTCCGTTTCGACCCAGTGTTGCAGCGTACCGAGTTCGTCCTGGCGAATCGTCTCGAACTGCTTGGTCAACTCGCGGGCGAGCACCGCGCGGCGCGCACTGCCAAACACGTCAGTCATGTCGGCGAGACACTCCGCGATGCGGTGACTGGATTCGTAGAACACCAGCGTGCGCGGCTCTCGCACAAGTTGTTCGAGACGATTTCGCCGCGCCGCGGACTTTGCCGGCAGGAAGCCTTCGAACACAAAACGGTCGGTCGCCAGCCCGGCAGCGGACAGGGCACACACCAGCGCACTCGGACCCGGGATCGGCACCACCCGAACGCCGGCCTCGCGTGCCAGCCGCACCAGGTTGAAGCCGGGGTCGCTGATCAGCGGTGTGCCCGCGTCGGAAACCAGTGCAATCGACTGACCTGCCTGCAACTGCTCGACAAGGGTCGGGGCGAGGTTGCGCTCGTTGTGTTCGTGCAGCGCCAGCATCGGTGTCTGAATGGCGAAATGCTGCATCAGCCGGCGGCTGTGCCGGGTATCCTCCGCCGCGATCCGGTCGACCTGTTTGAGGATCTCAATGGCGCGCGCACTGATATCGCCCAGGTTGCCGATCGGTGTCGCCACCACATACAGCGTGCCGCCCGCACCTGCATTCATATCCGGTTCGCTCATGGGGATAGCGCCGGATCACGGCCGCGCCGACAAAAGAACATGCACATCCGCCTACACCTCTTTACAATGGGCCATCTTGAAAAATCAGGTAACGCCCTTCGTGTTCGTGTCCAGATTATACGTGCTTCTGCCGCTTCTGCTGCTGGGACTCACCGGCTGCGGCACCACGCCCGTCGCACCGGTCGAAACGCCGAAACCGACTGTCGACAGCCGGGCCCAGGCCTATGTCGACCAGGGCGACTTTCTGACTGCAGCGCAACAGTACCTCGAAGCCGCCCGCACCGCGCCCGCCGGGCAACGACCGGCGCTGCGCCTCAAGGCTGCATCGCTGCTCGAACGGGGTGAATACTGGGACCAGCTCAAACCGGTACTGGACAGTATCGACACACGCCTGCTGGATGAGCCCCAACGCATCCAGCACCTGCTGCTGAGCGTGCGCCTGGACCTCGCCGAGGGGCGCAGCGACGAAGCACTGCAGAAACTGCAGCCCATCCGCAACCCGGAATTGCTGCCCGACCATGGCTACCGCTACTACCAGCTGCGCGCCATGGCCTATTCCATGCGCGGCAATGCGCTGGAAGCCGCCCGCCAGCTGATCTGGCTGGACGGCCTGATCGATGACCCGAAGAAAAAACTGGATAACCAGTACCGGATCTGGGAACAGCTTTCCACGCTGACCGACGAAGCACTCGAACAACTGCGCACCAATCCCCCGCCCGATCCGCTGAGCGGCTGGATGGAGCTGCTGCAGATCACCCGCCAGTCACACGGCGACCAGCGCAAGTGGATGGAACAGCTGGCCATCTGGCGCAGCCGCTATCCGTCGCACCCGGCCGAGAAAGCCCTGCTGCCGGACCTGCTCGGTCAGGTTCAGCGGCTCACGGCGCGACCGCAACACATCGCGGTATTGCTGCCGTTCAGTGGGCGCGCCGGCGAATCGGCGGCGGCAATACGCGACGGCATGCTGGCCGCCTGGTACGAGGAACGCCCCGCCACCACCACGCTGCGCTTCTACGACACCGGTGGCGATGCCATGTTGCTGTGGTCGGTGTACCAGCAGGCCGTGGACGACGGCGCGGATTTCGTGATCGGTCCGTTACTGAAAGACGCCATCAGCCAGCTCGCCCAGTCCGGCATGCTGCCGGTACCGGTCATGGCGCTGAACCAGATTGGCGGCGAAACCGACAACTCACTGCCTCTCTATCAGTTCGGCCTGGCGCCGGAGGATGAAGCCCGCCAGGCCGCACAACGCATTTTCACCGACGGCCACCCCTACGTGGTTGCACTGGTTCCAGACAGTCCGTGGGGAGAACGCGTATTCAACGCCTTTACCGGCGCATTCAGCGACCTGGGTGGCGAAGTACTGGAAACCGGCCGTTACCCGCCAAACACCGCCGACTTCAAGAAACCGATTGAACGCACGCTCAATCTCGATGACAGCAAGCATCGGCACCGTGCACTGGAGCGACTGCTGGGCGAGAAACTCTACTATGAACCGCGTCGGCGACAGGACGTCGAGGCGATCTTCATGCTGGGCTTTCCCCGCCAGGCCAGGCAATTGCGGCCGCAACTGCGCTTCCATCATGCAGGCGATCTGCCCGTATACAGCACCTCACACGTGTTCAGCGCCACCTCTGACCCGCGCCTCGACCGCGACATGGACGGCCTGATGTTCTGCGATATCCCCTGGGTGCTGGACAAGAGCGGACGCTGGGCGCAAAAACGCCAGAAGCTCGCCGACATCTGGCCGGTTCGCAGCAAGCGTTTTCAGCGCCTGTTCGCGCTCGGCTACGACGCCTGGCAGATCACCCCCTGGCTGGGCACGCTGAACATGCCGGGTTTCGCAAGCTTCCCCGGTGCCACCGGCATTCTGACACTGGACGAGCACAAGCGCCTGCACCGCGCCCTGGAATGGGCTCAGTTCCGCCGCGGTGTACCGCAACCTCTTTCACGCAGTGATGAACCCGTGTCCACGGAGGGACGCCATGACTCACAGAACAACGGGGTACCGGGCGGAAACGCTGGCCTGTAGCTTCCTGCAGCATCGCGGGCTGGCGCTCGTGACACGAAACTTTCATTGCCGCGGCGGTGAAATCGACCTGGTCATGAAGGATCGGGGCGTACTGGTGTTCGTTGAGGTACGATACCGGCGGCAAACACACTATGGACGTGCCGCGGAAACTGTCGCCAGAAGCAAACAGGTGCGCATCATCCGCTGCGCACAGTATTATATGCACCGCCACCATGCCTGGAACGCCGCGGCACGCTTCGATGTCGTATCCATCGAAGGCGAACCGGACGATCCGGCAATAGACTGGCTACAGGATGCGTTCCGGCTCGACGCCTGAATGATCAGACCGACAGGACACTGGAGAACAATATGAAAATTCGCTGGCTGACACTTGGCGCACTACTGGTCACAACTCTGCTCCTCAATGCCTGTGCACCGCTGGTGGTCGGCGGCGCCGCGGCAACGGCTTCCGTAGCTCACGATCGACGCACAGCCGGCACCGTCATCGAGGACCAGTCGATCGAACTGCGCATCCGCAGCGCACTGAACAAGGACCCGGAACTGAGCAAACAGGCCCATATCAACATTACCAGCTTCAACGGCATCGTACTGTTGTCAGGCGAAGCGCCAACCAGCGCCCTGCGTGAACGTGCCGGCGAGATTGCGCGCAAGACCCGCAAGGTGCGGCGCGTACACAACGAAATACAAATCGCCGCCCCCAGTTCCATGATGACACGCAGCAGCGACTCGTGGATTACCACCAAGGTCAAATCCGTCATGCTCGGCGCCGCGGGTGACGGCATCGACCCGACGCGGATCAAGGTGGTCACTGAAAACGGCACGGTTTTCCTGATGGGCCTGGTCACCCACGGTGAAGCCGACGCCGCGACCGAAAAGGCGCGCCAGGTCAAGGGTGTACAGCGTATCGTCAAGCTGTTCGAGTACCTCGACTAGCACGCGCCATGCAGCACCGATGTGAGATGGTATGCCACACACTATTATCGACCAGCTGCGCGCATCACTCGGCGACCGCCTACTGACCGACCCGGCCGACTGCCATACCTACGGCTACGACAACAGCAAGCTGCAGGGTCAACCACTGGCCGTCGCGCTGCCGACCACGCACGAACAGGTCGTCAGCGTGGTGCGCGCCTGTTATGAACAGGGCATACCGCTGATTGCGCGCGGCCAGGGCACGGGTACCACCGGTGCCACCGTGCCGCTGGACATGCATTCGATCGTATTGTCGCTGCACGGCATGAACCGGCTGATCGAACTGGACCGGGACAACCGTTTCATGGTGGTCGAGCCCGGCATTACCAACCAGCAGGTGCAGGATGCTGCGGCCGAACAGGGGTTTTTCTGGCCGCCCGACCCGACCAGTGCCGCGATCTGCACCATCGGCGGCAACCTCGCCTACAACTCCGCCGGCCCGCGCGCCGTCAAGTACGGGACACCCCGCGACAACACGCTGGGGCTGCGCGTGGTCACCGGCGACGGCCGTACCCTGCGCACCGGCGTGCGCACCACCAAGGGTGTAGTGGGCTACGACCTGACGCGCCTGATCATCGGTTCCGAAGGCACGCTCGCTATCATCACCGAAGCGACGCTCAAACTCACACCGCTGCAACCGGCAAAGCGCACGCTGCGCGCTGAATACCGTGACATGCAGAGTGCTGCCGAAGCCGTAGCCGCCATCATGGCCAGCCCGGTCACGCCGTGCGCGCTGGAATTCATGGACGGCAATGCTATCGACATGGTACGCGACGAACTGGCGGGCAGCCTCGACGCAGACACCGGCGCCCTGCTGATCATCGAGGTCGACGGGCTGGCCTCGCAGATCGACGAACTCTCGGAACGGATATGCCGCACTGCAACCACGCCGGGGTGCCTGGTCATACACCAGGCGAAGACCGATGCTGAAGTGAAAGCGCTGTGGGATGTGCGCAAAGCGCTGTCACCGGCATTGCGGCGCGTGGCACCGAAAAAGATCAACGAAGACGTCGTGGTACCGGTATCGCATATCCCGACATTGATCGACGCGCTCTCCGCCTTATCGAGGAAACATGGTATCCACATTGTTAACTTCGGCCACGCCGGCAATGGCAACCTGCACGTCAATCTGCTCTACGACCCGGACGACGCCGGTCAGCAGAAGAACGCCGAGTCCTGCCTCGACGCCCTGTTCAGCACGGTACTCGAACTGGGCGGCACCCTGTCCGGCGAACACGGGATCGGGCTGGTAAAACGAGACTGGGTAGCGCGGGAAATCGGCAAGGACAGTCTGCAACTCATGCACGCCATCAAACGGCAGTTCGATCCGAAGGGCATTCTCAACCCGGGCAAGGCGTTGCCCGCTATCGACTGACGGGTCGCCAGCCGGGTGTATGCAACAACCCTTCACGCAACGGCATACGCGGTTGCCAGCCGAGCAATTCACTGACGGCGTCGTTGTCACAAACCCAGTCGGGATGACGCAGTTCACGGAGTTTTTGCGGCGTCAGCATGGGCGCACGCCCGAACCAGCGTGACAGATGTGCGTTTAATGCAGCCGGGATATCCAGCAACAGTGGCGGCACTTCTATCGGTGTGACGCGTCGCCGACAAAGTTCTGCGACAACCCCGCAGACATCGTTCCAGTCATACCCGCCCTCCCGGCCGTCGTGCAGGGTGTAGATGCCTGAAGGCACTTTGTCCTGCTTCAACCAGGTGGCAACCAGTCCGGCGATGTCATCGACATACACCATGGAAAAGCGCGCGGTCTTTTTGCCCGGCACCGGCGCAAAACCCTTCGCCATAGCGCGGAACAGGGGAAGCATTTCACGGTCTCCCGGGCCGTAGACCGCGGGCGGACGCAGTGCGAACCAGTTCAGGTCTTCCCCTTCCTGCTCCAGCAGCAGTTCCCCGCGACGTTTGCTGTCTGCGTAGAACGACAAACCCGGCTCGCGTGCCGCCAGTGATGACAACGCAAACAGGCGCGGGGGAACTGCGGTTGCGCGCACCGCTTTCAACAACCTGGCGAGGCCCTCGACGTTCACGGCATCAAAGTCCTGCTGGCGGGCACCGCGCACCACACCGGCACAGTGAATGACAGCGTAGGCGTCATCGACGAGACGTTCGAGTGAATCCTGATTGTGGAGATCACCCTTTACGAATTCGGCGTTGATATCGTTGAGCAGGATTTCGCCCGCCGGCGAACGCATCAAAAGGCGCAAACGCCAGCCCTGCGCGTGCAGGTGCCGACAGATACTGCGGCCGATAAAGCCGCTGGCGCCGGTAATGGCAATTGTTCTCGACATCAGTTCCGTCCCGAAGCGGACAAGGATTCTACCCCTGAAACGAAATAACCGGCCAGGGCCGGTTATTTCGTTGGTACCGTGTTGGCTTGCAGGTCAAACCGTGCTCTGTTTCAGCTCCGGCTCATCGACGGCGAGCGGGGTCAATGCATTGAGGTCGTGCGACTCAATGAAATTCTGACGTGCCTTGGATCGCGACAGTTTGCCGGACGAGGTACGCGGCAGGGTATGCAGAGGCACCAGTTCGACAAACACATCGATACCCAGTTCCATGTGAACCAGACGATTCAACCGCTCGGTCAGGTCGACACGCTTGACCAGATCCGACTCGCGGCACTGTACGACCAACACACAAATCTCGTCGTTATCAGGACCCGGCACCGAGAATGCCAGCGCATCACCGATTCGCACTTCCGGCTGATGTTCCGCCAGGTACTCCAGATCCTGTGGCCAGATGTTACGGCCATTAATAATGATCAGGTCTTTCTTGCGGCCGGTAATAATCAGGCTGCCGTCCACGCGGTAGCCCACGTCACCGGTGTTCAACCAGCCATCGTCGGAGAGACAGGCTGCTGTTTCTTCCGGCGCGTTGAAGTAACCGGACATCACGCTCGGGCCACGTACATAAATGGAACCGCTCAGGCGATCCGACAGCACCTTGCCTTCGTCATCACGAATTTCGACTTCGTACTCGGGCAATGGCTGTCCACAATCCACGAAGCAACGTGCACGCCCCGGGTTCTCCGAAAGATGGATCGGCAACGCTTCCTGGTGGTCGGAATGATGATCACCGTCGACACAGTCGGTTGACGGACCCTCAAACAGCGGTGCAAAACTGATCGCCAGCGAGCACTCGGCCATGCCGTAGCAGGCGAGGAACGCCTTTTCGTTGAAACCGGCGGGCGCCAGCGCCCTGGCAAAACGGGTCAGGGTTTCGGAGCGGATCATTTCCGCACCGACACCGGCGACGCGCCAGTTGCTGAGATCGTACTTGGTCGCCTCACCCTCGCGCAGACGCCGGGTGCACAACTCGTAGCCGAACGGGGGACCGAAGGAAATCGTCGCCTTGGTCTGCGTCATCAGGTTCAGCCACTGGCGCGGACGCATGGCGAACTCGCGGGTATCGAGATAATCGACGGAAATCTGCGAGGCCATCGGCACCAGCACCAGGCCCACCAGGCCCATGTCGTGGTAGAACGGCAGCCAGGAGAAACAACGGTCACCCGGACCGATACGCACGCCGTGGCGAATAATGCCGGCCAGGTTGCTCATTACCGCACCCTGCTCGATCACCACGCCCCGCGGGAAACGCGTGCTGCCCGAGGTGTACTGGATATAGGCAATGTCCCCCGGATTAACGGGCTGGAATTCGATATCCGTTTCCGGCAACGCGTCGAAGACTTCCGGCGAACCGATTAACTTCAGGTTCAGCCCTTCGCCTGCTTCCTCGAGGAACGAGGCGTAGCCTTCCGGTGCCATTGCGACTGAGGCCATGCTGCTTTCGAGCAAACCGCGCAACTGTGTCACGTAGACAGTATGGCCGCCGAGATTCACGGACGCGGGAAGCGCGACGGGAACCAGCCCGGCATACTGACAGGCAAAGAAGAACCGCAGGAAATGCGGATTGGTTTCTGCTACCAGTGCAACGCGGTCGCCTTTTTGCAGACCCATGCCCAGAAGCTTGCGTGCCAGCACACGCGAGGCATCGCGCAATTCAGCGTAACGCATTGTCGCGTAGAGTTTGCCTCGACCCGTGTAAAAGTTTGCACCGGTATCACCTTCCGCAGCATAGTCGAGTGCGTCAGGCAAAGTAGCGAAATCAGCGGCACGAAACGGCAAATTATGTAAGGTTGGTGTCGATTCTGCGCCCAAAAGTCTTTTCCCTTTGAGGATTGTGTTCGGTTCCGGTCAGAGACAGGAACACCCCAAAAAAGTTTCAATTCAGTGCTGACCGGGAAGCGATACTGCGGTGATTCACGCCAATGGCGTAACATTGAACTCTCCCCGCAGAACAGCGTTGCGTTTTTACAACAGCAACGCACGTGCTTGACCGTGCAGCCAGCCGGTTGTGGATTATTCCTACAATAGGAAGAAAACACAATACTTTTCCAACGTTTTTTCGACACTTGTTGGACTTATCTCGGAAATGTCGTCAATTTGAGACAGAAATAACGCAACAAATCCGGCCAAACCCTGCGAACTCGCGGGTTACGCGCGTCCGACAAGTATCTCACGGTAATTAAGCAAAATCCGCGCCAGTTAATGGCCGGATTTTGCGTCCCGAGAGTATAAGCGCCCGCTCATAAAGAAAATGTGATGCCGCGCGCATTTTTCACCTGCTAGCGATGCCTGTGCCCGCCCGGTATGATCATCTCCCCGTAATACGACGTAGCCGATTTTCTAATGCCAGTTGACATGGATGACCTCGACCTCCGCAGCGTCGACAGCAAGACCCGCTTAAAGGACTTTATTCATCTCCCCTGGTCCATTTACCGAAACGACCCCAACTGGGTTGCGCCGCTGCTGATCGAACAGAAACAGCGCTTCAGCAACAAGAACCCGTTTTTCGAGCACGCCCGCTGGAAAGCCTGGGTAGCATACCGCAACGGCAAACCGGTCGGCCGCATCAGCGCCCAGATCGACCGGTTGTTCCTCGACCGCTACCACGAGAACGTCGGCTACTTCGGCAGCCTGGAAGCGCAGGACGACCCGGCTATCTTTGCCCGCTTGTTCCGGGTGGCCGAGGAATGGTTAATCAGCGAAGGTATGTCCCGCGTTATCGGTCCGTTCAACCTGTCCATCAACGAAGAAGCCGGCCTGCTGGTCGACGGTTTCGATACACCGCCGCGCATCATGATGGGGCACAACCCGCCCTATTACAGTTCATACGTCGAAGCCCACGGCTTCAAACCGGCGCGCGACCTGCTGGCCTACCACCAGCCACCCTCCTATGAATTCTCGCCCACGGTAAAGCGTCTGCTGGAACGCTCTTCCGGACGCATCCACATGCGCCCGCTCAATCGCAAGGCGCTCGACGATGAACTGGCCATCCTGCGCCGCATCTTCAACGATGCCTGGGCGGACAACTGGGGGTTCGTACCGTTCACCGAGGCCGAATTCAAGGAAGTCGGCAACGCCATGATGATGCTGCTGGACGATGATTTCGTGCAAATCGCCGAGGTCGACGGGGAGCCTGCCGCCATGATTATCGGCCTGCCCGATGTCAACCAGGCCATCCATGACCTGAACGGCCGACTGTTACCGTTCGGCTGGCTGAAACTGCTATGGCGCATCAAGGTGCGTTATCCTACCCGTGCGCGCATACCGCTGATGGGTGTGCTGAAGAAATACCAGCACACCAGGCTCGGGCCGGCGCTTGCCTTCGCAGTCACTGAGGCATTGAGGCAACCCTTCCTGCGCCGCGGCATCCAGGACGTGGAAATGTCATGGATTCTCGAGAACAACCGGGGCATGCGCAACATCATCGAGCAACTGGGCGGCGTCGAGTACAAACGCTACCGCGTCTACGAGAAACCACTCGGGAGCGAACCGGCGTAAACCCGGCCCGGACAACACCGGCACAACACCCTACATGACAGATACCGGATTTACCGCCATCATTCTCGCTGCCGACCGGCACCGCGACGACCCGCTACTAGAGCACGCCGGCGTATGCGCCAAGGCACTGGTCGAGATCAACGGCCGCCCGATGATCCATCGGGTCGTCGATGCGCTGGCCCGCAGCCGGTCCGTCGATAACATTCTGCTGAGCGGTCCGGCGAAACCCTGCCTGGAAAGTTCGGCAATGCTGACCAAGCTTGTCGAAGAGGGTACAGCGCGCTGGCTGGAACCGGCCGACAGCCCGGCGAGCAGCGCCTACCAGGCCTTGCAGCAGTTACCGGAAGGACAGCCCGCGCTGATTACCACCGCGGACCACCCGCTGCTACGCCCGGATATCATCGATGACTTTCTCGAACGCGCCCGTGCCAGCGGCGCTGATGTGGTCGCCGGCGTCACCACCATCCGCGCAATTCACGAGAAGTTTCCCGGCGCACGCAAAACCGTCATGCGCTTCAGCGACGACGGCTACTGTGGCTGTAACCTGTTCGCCTTTCTGACACCGCAATCCCACCGGGTGGCCAACGCCTGGCGCACGGTAGAGAAACAACGCAAGAATCCGCTATACATTGTGCGCCAGCTGGGCCTTGGATCGGTACTGCGCTACGCGCTGGGCATGCTGAGAATGGACGTTGCTGCCGGGCGCCTGTCACGCAAGCTCGGCGTCGACATCAAACCGTTATTACTGCCCTTTCCGGAAGCCGCTATCGATGTCGATACCGTCGATGATCAGCGTTTTGTCGAGTCCATTCTCGGCACGGACAGGTGATGCTCGTGCGCCAGCGTGAAGCCGTGACGATCAGGGCGGTAACCGCGCACGCGCACATCGATGCGCCATTGCGCACCGTCTGGCCGCACGTCATACAGGTAGTACTGCGCGGTGCGTCCGGGCTTGCGCCCGATAGCTGACGCCGAGGGAATGCCGAACACCGGGATATTACCCGCCTCGCGCTGAATGCTGCTGTGCAGGGCGCGGTGACTGTGACCGTGCAGAACCAGTTCCGCGCCGCAGGCCGAAAGCACCTCACCCAGAGCCGCCGCGTCGGTCAGGCGCTTGCGCCACTTTTCCGTACCTTCGGTGGGCGGGTGATGTAACAGTACCGCTCGAAAAAGCCCCCGGGAGCCGGTCTCCTGCAGCACCGCAGCCAGCCGCGCCAGCTGCGCAGCGCCCAGCGAGCCGGTCGCCAGAAACGGCGCCGTGGCCACGGCACTCGACAAACCGATCAGTGCCACACCGTTGCGGATGCGCAGACTCGGGAACACGTCCGCCCGCCCCCCCACGGAGGGGCGTTTCACGTCCGTATCGGAGCGCATCCAGGGTTCCCACAGCGCGAAGGTATCCGACCAGGCATGCCGCGCATAGACATCGTGGTTACCCGGGACGATGGTCACATCGCCGCCCGCACCGAGCCGTTCCAGCCAGTGACGCGCCTGACGAAACTCGTCGGGCAGCCCGATATGCGTGAGGTCACCGGTGACCACGATATGCTGTGGGTGAATTTCACGCATGTCCTCGACCAGCGCATCGAGCACCTCGCTGCGGTGTTCGGCGCGCCGGCCACGCCGCCACGACAGGTAGCCCAGCACCCGCTTGCTCAATAACTGGTTCCAGCGTACCGCCTCCAGGGTGGTCAGATGCGGGTCCGACAGGTGAGCAAAACGCAGGCCGGCCGGGGAAGCAGCGTCATTCATGGCAGAACGGTATCCGGAACAAAATCGGGTGAATCATATGCGTTGCTTTTTGCGGACCTGGAAATCGCTGAATTTGACAATTTTGCAGAAAATCACGTCGTGACGGTACTTATCGCGGCGTTGCTGGGTTAGGATGTCTGTCAGGGAATAGTACCCCATTCAGACCGACAAACACCCTTGAATTCCACGTATACCGTCAGTGATCATCCGCGCGTCGGCCTGATCACCAATCCGTACAGCCGTCGCAACCGCGCCGGGCTGGCTGCGCTCGAAGCCATGGTCGCGGGACACAGCAACATTATCCACCGCATCACGCGCTCGGCCGACGATGTTCCTGTCGCGTTGCGGGACTTTGCCGAACAGGGCGTGAGCGTGGTGGCGATCAATGGTGGCGACGGTACCACCGCGCAGGTCTTCAGCGGACTGCTCGAAGCATCACCGTTCAAGGCCCGCCCGGCCATGGTGTTACTGCCCGGCGGCACCACCAACATGAACGCCGCCGATACCGGCATGCGCGGCAACCTGAAACGATCGGTGGCGAAACTGTGCCGTTGGTCGGATGGCGAAGCGCTTGCCGTGGATCGCGTTTCGCGGCCGATACTGCGCGTGGAAGGCGCTGTTGGACAGAGCGCACTGTACGGCATGTTCTTTGGCGCCGGAACCATCATCCGTGGTATCGAGTATTGCCACAACCGCGTCCACCGCGTCGGCCTGATCGATGAAATCGGCCCCGGCGTAGCGCTGATGCGGGCGCTGTGGGGAATTCTGCGCGGCGACCCGAGGTTCGCAGCACCGGTCGCAGCCGGTATCCGGCTCGAGGAACAACGGGAACCCCGGGAAACACAGCTTGTTATACTGCTGGTCACCAGCCTGGAACGGTTATTCCTGGGCATGCGGCCCTGGTGGGGGACGGAGCAACGGCCACTGCACTGCACCTGGGTGCAAAAGTCGGCGAAGCAGCTGTTTCGGCAGATTCCCGGATTGCTGCGCGGGAAACCGCGCACCGGCACCACACCGGAAAACGGCTACTTCAGCCACAATACGGCACATATCGAACTGAACATGGATGCAACTTTTACCATCGACGGCGAACTCTACCAGGCCAGCCGCACGCACGGGCCGATCCGTATCAGCTCCGCGGGCGAACTCGAATTCCTCAAAATCGGGTCATGACAACAACGGATAACGACAACCGGCAGTTGCAGATCTCCGACCTGACCGCGGTACCCGAACACCCGGCACTGCGGACACTGGTCGGTGCTTTGCGCACACGCTACGGCGAAAACGTCGTGGCCGTGCTGTTCTATGGCTCCTGCCTGCGCAGCGGCGACCCCTACGACGGGCTGGTCGATCTTTACCTGATCGTCGATCGCTACCGCGACGCCAACAGCTCGCTGGCACGCGCCGCCTGGAACCGCCTGCTGCCGCCCAACGTGTTCTACACCGAGGTCGAACACGAGGGCCGGACAGTGCGCAGCAAGTATGCTGTGCTGACGCTCACCGACTTGCAACGCGGCACCTCGCGGCGCTGGTTCCACTCCTACCTGTGGGGACGCTTCTGCCAGCCGGTCGCCATTGCCTGGCACCGTGACGGTGACAGTCGCCAACACATCGACAGCTGCCTGATGCAGGCAGTCGACACCTTCCTGCAGCGGGCGCTGCCGGCGCTGCCGCCCGAGGGGGATATGGTTTCGTTGTGGCGTGATGGCCTGACGCTCAGTTACCGGACCGAGCTGCGTCCGGAATCGACCAACCGCGCCGGGGAACTGGTCACGGCCAATCTCAGCTACTACGAAACCGTGACCCGCCACGTCGAATCGTCACTGGCACCGGCTTTCCGCCTGCACGACTCGGAGACCGGCTTGCGCTACCGCGCCGACTACACGCCGATCAAACGACTGGGCGCGATATCCGGCTGGAAGTTGCGCAGCGCACAGGGCAAGCTGCTGTCGGTCAGCCGTCTGCTGAAAGGGCTGTTCACCTTTGATGGCGGCCTCGACTACATTGCCTGGAAGCTGGAGCGCCACTCCGGCGTCAGCGTGGAAATCCCTGAACGCGTACGCCGCTGGCCGCTGATTTTTATCTGGAGCATGTTCTGGGACCTGTACCGGCGCGGGGCGTTTCGGTAACGATGAAAAAAGGAAATCCGGAACAAACGCCGCGCATCTGGCTGGTAATCGGTGACAAGCCGGGGGACAACGCGCAGATCGAGATCATCGCCGAGGCGCTGGGACTGCCGTATGAAATCCGGCGCGTACTACCCAAGCCGGAGTACGTGCTGGGCAAACCTCGTTTCAAGGCCTCGCTCTACCACCTGGACCTTGAACGCTCCGATCGGCTGGAAGCGCCATGGCCGGACCTTATCCTGACCATTGGCCGACGCCCTTCCATGGCGGCATTGTGGATACAGGAACAGTCCGGCGGACACAGCAAGATTGTCCTGCTCGGCCGGCCGAAGCGCTGGATGGAACGCTTTTCGCTGGTCATCGTGCCATCGCAGTACCAGCTGCCGGATGATCCGAAAGTGCTCAAACTCGATCTCCCCCTCATGCGAAGCAATGAAGCCGCCATCGCCAAGGCCGCGGACGAATGGCGCACGCGCCTCGCCGACCTGCCACGGCCGCTCACCGCCCTGCTGATCGGCGGCCAGACCAAGCCGTTTCGCTTCGATGCCGAAGCCGCCCTGGAACTGCTCGACGCCGCCCGCGGGGCAGCGGACAGGGGGTTCCTGTACATCAGCACCAGCCGCCGCACACCGCCGGCCGTGGTCGAGGTACTGGAGAAAAACCTGCCGGCAAACAGCCGACTGTACCGCTGGTCACCGGATAACGCCGATAACCCTTACCTGGCCCTGCTGGGCCTGGCGGAGCGCTTCATTGTCACCGGCGACAGCGTATCGATGATGGTAGAGGTGGCGCGCATGGGGAAACCGCTGGCCATATACGCGCTTCCCTACCAGAACGGTATTGCCAGTCGACTGCAACTGTTGCTGGGTAAACAACTGCATAACCGGAAACCGGCCGGCGCCGCCGGAGCGCTGCTGCCCGCCCTGGCGAAGGTGCTGTACCGACTCGGACTGGTGCGTTATTCGCGAGACCTGGCGGCGATTCACCAGCGGCTGTACGAGCAAGGACTGGCCGTGCCACTGGGAGAGAAATTCCCCGAATCAGGACAACGCCCGGAGGACGAACTGCAACGCGTGGTGGAAAGGATCAGGGAAACTGCCGCCCCCTGAACCAGATATCATTCCGCCCCGCCCAGTGGCGATACGACAAAAGCCGGCATATCAGAACCGGATCGCCGGCACTCAATAAATTCCTCGGCGGCCCGAAGTGCCTCGTGAATCGTCTGATCCATGTCGAGGTAACGGTATGTCCCAAGGCGACCGACGAACGTGACCCCGGCAGTCTGCTGTGCCAACTGCATGTATTTTTGCAACTTGACCTTGTCGGCTGCCAGCCTGACCGGATAAAAGGGAATGTCAGAACGTGTTGCGGCAAAGCTGTACTCCCTGAACACAATAGTTCTGTCGTGTTCCTCCCAGGGAGCAAAATACTTGTGCTCGGTTATGCGCGTGTAGGGGATATCATAGTCACAGTAATTGATGACGGCACATCCCTGAAAATCTCCCTCCCCCCTGATTTCCTCGAAACGCAACGACCGGTACCCCAGGTCACCGCAGCTGTAATCGAAATACGCATCCAGCGCGCCCGAATAGAAGGTTTGCTGGTAGCCCCGCAGGTGATCTCCAGGCAATGCTACACCCAGGTGCAAGGTGATATTCGGGTGGTCCAGTAAAGCTTCAAAAATGGGCGTATACCCTTCCTCGGGCATCCCCTGGAATGGATGAGAGAAATAGTTATCATCATAATTAAAGCGAACAGGAAGTCGCTTCAATATGCTCGCCGGCAACTCACCTGGCTCACAGCCCCACTGTTTTCTCGTGTAGCCGTACAGAAATGCCTTGTACAGCCTGGGCCCGACAAAGCGCAGCGCCTGCTCCTCAAACGTCTGCGGATCCGTGATGGAGCGATCAGACTCGGACTCTATCAGTGCCTTCGCCCCCGCCGGGTCCAGGCAGGTATCGTAGAGCTGATTTATCGTATGAAGATTGATTGGCAGGGAATAGACGCGGTTCTGTGAAACCGCCTTGACACGGTTTACGTAGGGCCGGAACCCCGCAAGACCATTAACGAATTCCCACACATCCTCGCGGTTCGTGTGAAAAATATGCGGCCCGTATTTATGTACAAGAACATTTGTTTCACTGTCCCGGCAGGTATAGCAGTTACCGCCGATGTGGCTCCGCTCCTCAAAAACATCAACGCGAAAACCGGCCTTTGCCAGAGCATTCGCAATGACAGCACCGGAAAAACCCGCACCTGCAACCGCCACCGGCACATGCATATCACTAGCCATCATTTCTCAACCCGGAAAAAATAGCCGAAATCTCGCCTTCAAAGGCTTTCTCCTGGTCCACGATCTGTTTCCTGTAGCCTTCAAATTCGGCGACATGATCTTCGTAATTGTCCAGGATATCCGTCAGCATATCGTCTACTTTCGAGAATACGGATTCATCTTTTTCGTCAAACTTGTATTTCTCCGGAACCGGGACATCCAGCGGGTTAGCGGCGCTGCCTTGGCGCCCGGTCACTACGCAACATCCCGATATCGCCGCCTCTCTCGGGAGCCTGTCGCGTCCCGGGTGCGTTCCAAAATCGATATACGCCCGCGCCCCGGACAGGAGTTCCCTCACCTCTGAGGGGGCCATGCCTTGTATAGGAGTCCATTGTGCGTCGCAGCTTGCAGCTTGAATAAGGTGCCGGGTAAATTCAAAGCCCTTCAATGGATTATAGGCAATGACATTGCTTCTGCGGTTGCCGAGGGCATGCAGTGCATGGTCGATATACTCCTTTCGGAGATAATCGGTAAGCATAAAAACGCCACTGACGCCCTTATCCTGCAGGAATTCCTGTGCATAAACAGATTGCGCGGCGTGGCAAAGTCGGGGGTAACTGCGAAAATCGAAATCCCATGCACCCTTAAAACGATCCATGAGCCGTTTCTTCAAGCCGCGCTTTTTTCGCCTGTTGTAATAGTTGTCGATACTGAGCCACCATATGATCCGGCTGGCTTTTTTGAATCGCCACAACATGCTGGTAGCCACCTCGGGAACCACCACTACGGCATCGGCAGCATCAATCGCCCTGGACGCAACCTTGACATTGTACGTCGCATAGGGCTCCGGTATCGAATGCGTCTGACCTTCAGGGTAATACACAATCGATGCATCGAGCCCCATCTCCCCCGCTTTGTGCGCCAACTGATGCAGTGCCTCCGGCCCACCGGAGACGTAACCGGCCGGACAATAAATAAAGATTCTCATGATCCCGTCCAAATCATTTGTTCATGGGTACTAAACTTACACGAGTACGTAACAATGAGTGCCCGGCTGCAGGTGGAACTCGAAACGAGGCTCTGCTACCGTGTCGATCAACCGGCACCTGTACGCCCGGAAACGCACAGTAAACGCAATCGACAGGCATATCCACCCCCATGCCCCTGCAACCCGCAGACAAGTTATTGGTCGTCATCAGCTACTTCGATGCACGCCCGGCAGACCACCTGAACCGCCTGCTGAGTTCGCTGCGTTCCACACCCGCAGGCATCGAGTACGATACCTGCGTGGTAATAAACGAGGCACACCAACAACAGCAGATCATTCACAGCGAGGACATCGACTACCTGCACAAAAGAGAGAACACCGGCATGAATATCGGCGCCTGGGACTATGGATGGCGCAACCACAGAAACTACCGGTACTATCTGTTTCTCCAGGACGAATGCGTGATAACGGCCAGCGGATGGGGCGGTAAGTTCGCAGAAAGACTTGCGCCGAAAGACGTTGGCCTGGTCGGCGAATCGATAAACAGCAGGTGGGACAAGCCCTGGAGCAAGTTGAAAACAAAGAGACAAGCCCGCACCAATCAGCGCCGCGGCGCTAGCGGGGAAAGGGGAGACGCGGGTCTCTACCTGGATTTCATGCACCGCCGCGGCATCGACCCCGGTCCGACCGGGCGCCATGCACGCGCCCTGGTATGGGCGCTGCGCGGAGACACGCTCGATGCCCTGGACGGATTCCCCATTGGCGCAACGTACGCAGAGTGCATCGCCGCCGAAATTGCCGTGTCGCGCAAGGTCGTATCCATGGGACTCGACGTGGTGCAACTCGACAGCGAACCCTTCTCCCTCGTTCAGCATGCGGAATGGACCGGCAACCGGAAAACGGCGGCCGGGCAAGTCACGACCGGCTCCTGTCGGAAATGGCTGCGGTCATGGTTCGGCGCACGCGACTGACTGCGGCGCTGCAATGCGCCGGGCAGCCAAACCTGGCGGCAAACCGGCACCACAAGGCAGACCGACAGGCACAGGCGGCCAACACTTCATGTCCCCGCCAGCAGCTGGTCGACCAAGGTGCGCCAGCGCTGCGTAATCACCGGGAGGCTGAATTTCTCCCGGATTATGGAAGCCGCGCGGTCTGTGTGTTGCCGGATCAGTCCGGGATTTTCAACATAGGCTGATAACCCCTTCTCCCAGTCGTCCAGAAATGCGCAGTCCGAAAATACCCGGTAACTGTCTATGCCATCGGCGACCACCCCCAGCCCCAGCGAAAGCGACAGGGCAATACGATTGTTGGTCTTTACGCGCGTAAACTCGTTCACGTCGATCGGAATAACCGCGATCTGGTGGTGACGCATGGCTGCAAAGAACGTGTGAACGCTCCAGTCCATATAGAACACCGGCAGGCCCCAGCCATGAAAGACAGTTTCAAATACCTCTCGGGAATTACTGATAACGGTCAGTGTAAACGGGTGACGGGTATGCAGACGTTCGAGCATCGGACGGAGTTTTTTCATATGGGCAAGTCCGGAGTCACCGTAACTTGCCTTGTGATTCCCGAACCATACCAGGTGAGTCGCTCGCCGGTTCGCCGGGTTGTTCAGAAATCGCCTCAGCCGGCGTAACTGTATCTGCGCCCCGGCCCATCCCGGCAGGTCCGGAAGGCGACCCGACAACCTCTCCTCCACCGCGTCCTCGATCACGGTCAGCGGCGTTTCGTCATTCGCCATTTCCTGTCTGACCACATCGGCGAGGGCGCTGCTGGACACAACCCAGTGGTCGGCGAGCCCAAACATCTTTTTCAGGCGAATAACGCGCTCGGGGGCCAGCAGGAAATGGTTGTCACAAATATCGAAAACGATTTTTGTGCCTCGATCCTTTAGTCGCTGCGCCAACTCAACATCCCGCGAATGATAGGCCTTTGAAAATATGACCAGACCATAGTCTCGCTCGTGCCTCTCCCGATAAAGCTCGATGGGCATTCCCTGCTTGCGCAGCTCCTTCATGGGTTTGAGGCAGCGGATACGGACACTTGCAACCCGCGCCTCGTAATTCTGAGGCTTCCAGGCTATTTTATGTCTACTGGTCACGTGGCTGAGCCATATTCAGTCAGAAACTGTGCATTATACCAGAGTGGGATTTCCTCTTTCCTCACGATATGGGCAACCGGGTCTGGCTGGCAGGCCTCGACGCTGTCACCCCGACTAACTTATACTCGCGCCATCTGGCCCGGACGGGGCTACTGCCGTAAAGGATGGAACCTTATGTTGGCACGCGTAATAAAAACAATAATCGGATGGCTGATCTTCGCCGGTATTATTCTCGGCGGTTTCGAGATTGCGCTTCGCGCGATGCCGGAACTGATCCCGCTCACCCTGCTCAAGCGATTCCACCACACCCCCCGCCTGGAAATCGCGCAGCAGCGCCAACTGTGGAACAGCGCCCAGATGTGGGTCCTGGACCGCGACGACGGCGGGCCTACACTGCGATTGTTCAAACCATTTAGCAAAATCGTATGGGATTTTCACGACAAGAACGGACTGAGTGGAAAAGGCGTAACGCTGATGGACGACCAGGGATTCTGCAACCCGCCCCGCGACCCCTACAACCGGCCGAAAATCAACATCATTGCTATCGGAGACTCCTTCACCTGGTGTATCGCCACCGACCCGAAAGCAAACTGGATCAGCCAGCTCGGCCAGTTTACCGGCCTCTCTGTCTACAACCTCGGGCGCGGTGGAATCGGTCCCTATGATTACCTGCAGATACTCAAGCACTTCGGCCTACCCAGGCATCCTGACTACGTCGTAATGAATATTTATGAAGGCAACGACCTGCGGGATTCGTTGCGCTACGTGCAGCATATCGAAGCGGCGAAACAGGGGAAAGTCCTGTACAAGGACGCTGCGGATCGCAGCACACGCGATATCGATATCGACGCCCTGCTCGGAGACTCTCCGGCACGCAAAAGCTACGCGCTCAACTTCATTCTGGCGAGTCTGGACAAGCTTTACGACTCCCTGAAAATCGCCGTGCTTCGCGTAACTGGCGGGAACGCACCGGAACGGGTCGACTTTCACTATACCCTCAACTTCCCCGGCAAAACCGTTGAATTCAACATCCAGAACGCCGACGAAAGCGAAGTGCGCTTCGCAAGAATGCTGAAGCGTGGCGACATTGATTTTACCGCCTTCGACAAGGCCCTGGAGACTTTTGCTGCGCTTTCAAGACAGCATGGATTCACTCCCGTGGTTGCATATTCACCCTCCTCCTATACAGGCTACGCCGATTTTGTCGAGTTCGATGACCCTTCCCTGGCGGAACTGATGCCCTGGTTCAGTCAAACCCAGCGCGCCTACCTGGCCGGCAAGGCGAAACAACTCGGACTGACCTTCGTTGACCTGACACCTGCCATGCAAGCCACCGGACACAGACTGCAGGCGGAAAAACTGATCTACGACCCCGTTAACGTCCACTACACCATAGCGGGGAACAGGGTAGCCGCAAAGGCGCTGGCCGAGGTGATCACGCAGTTGCGTGAAAGCAGCCGCGGGCAAACGCCGTAGCTGCCGACCACAGCAGCCAAAACATGCATATCCTCGGACTATCCGCCTACTACCACGACAGTGCCGCCGCACTGCTGCGCGACGGATGCATTATTGCGGCAGCGCAGGAAGAGCGTTTCACACGAAAAAAACACGACGCCGGCTTTCCCGCCCACGCCATTGCCTGCTGCCTGAAAGAAGGCAGCATCAAACTTGGCGATGTCGATTACGTTGTCTTCTATGACAAGCCGTTGCTGAAATTCGAGCGCCTGCTCGAAACTTACCTGGCGTGTGCCCCGCGCGGGCTGCGCTCCTTCATTGCCTCCATGCCGGTGTGGCTCAAGGAAAAGCTGTACCTCAAGACCCTGCTCAGGAAAGAACTCGCGCAGCAGGCGGGCTGTAGCGAAAAAGACCTTCCGCCGCTGCTATTCAACGAGCATCATCGCTCACACGCCGCCTCGGCCTATTACCCCGGCCCGTTTGACGAAGCCGCTGTCATGTGCCTCGACGGTGTGGGTGAATGGGCTACCAGCTCGGTCTGGAGCGGCAGGGGGAAAACGCTGAACCCGGAGTGGGAAATAGACTTCCCGCATTCGCTGGGGCTGCTGTACTCGGCATTCACCTACTACACCGGCTTCAAGGTAAACTCCGGCGAATACAAGCTCATGGGACTGGCGCCTTACGGCGAACCCGGGTATGTCGGTCTGATTCTGGACAATCTGCTGGATCTCAAGGACGACGGAACCTTCCGGCTGGACATGTCGTACTTCAACTTCGCCACCGGTCTCACCATGACCAACGCGAAATTCGACGCCCTGTTCGGCGCGCCACCGCGCAAATCTGAAACGACCATCAGCCGGCGCGAAATGGATCTGGCCAGGTCCATCCAGATCGTCACGGAAGAAATCGTGCTGAGACTCGCGCGCACCGTCCACCGCGAACTGGGTATGAAACACCTCTGCCTGGCCGGCGGTGTGGCACTCAACTGCGTCTCCAATGGCCGACTGCTGCGGGAAGGGCCGTTCGAGGATATCTGGATCCAGCCAGCTGCCGGCGACGCCGGCGGCGCACTGGGCGCCGCCTACAGCGCCTGGCACGAATATCTCGGCAACGAACGCGCGTCGCCGAGCGGCGATGCCATGCAGGGTGCCTACCTCGGACCGGCGTGTAGCGACGGGGAAATCGGCGACTTTCTGGACGCGGCCGGCGCGGTATACCGAAAGCCGGACGGTGACACGCTGTACCCGGAACTCGCGCGCATTCTCGATAACGGGAATGTTCTGGGCTGGTTCCAGGGGCGCATGGAATTTGGTCCACGCTCACTGGGCGCACGGTCCATTCTTGGTGATCCGCGCAGTCAGAAAATGCAATCGGTGATGAACCTCAAGATCAAATACCGCGAGTCATTTCGGCCGTTCGCTCCGGCAGTCAAGGCCGAATGTGTCTCGGACTGGTTCGATATAGACCGACCGAGTCCGTACATGCTGATTGTCGCCGACGTCAGGGATGAACGGCGGATCGAGATGAGTGATGAACAGAAAGCCCTGTTCGGCATCGACAAGCTCAATATCCCCCGGTCCGCGTTGCCCGCGGTAACGCATGTGGATTACTCTGCCCGTATCCAGACGGTGCATCCGGAAACCAACCCGGCCTTTTACCGGCTGCTGGATGCGTTCGAGACACGCACCGGCTGTCCGGTGCTGATCAATACATCCTTTAACGTCCGGGGCGAACCCATCGTGTGTACGCCGGAAGATGCTTACCGGTGTTTCATGCGCACCGAAATGGATTACCTGGTACTCGGCCCGTACCTGCTGGCGAAGCCCGACCAGCCACAGAGAGAACAGGACGATGCATGGAAACAGGAGTTTGAGCTCGACTGATGACTGACCTGAAAGACATCCCGGAGCTCGGCGCTGCAGGGCTGCGTAAATTCGCCCTGACCACCGGCGCCATACTCGCCGGCCTGTTCGGCGTGCTGCTACCCTGGCTGTTCGGCCTGACTTACCCGCTCTGGCCCTGGCTCGCGGGGGGGATACTGGCCGCATGGGGCCTTATCGCACCGAACAGCCTGAACCTGCTGTACCGGGGATGGATGAAATTCGGCGCCGCAATGGGCTACATCAATTCCAGGATCATCCTTGGCCTGCTCTTTTATCTTGTCATTCTGCCAGCCGGCCTTATCATGCGCGTGGCCGGCAAGGATCCCCTGCAGCGCAAAGCCGAGTCAAAAAAATCAAGTTACCGGGTCACCAGCAGGTCGCGGCCCGCCAAACAGATGGAGAAGCCCTTCTGATGCTGGAACTGTTCAAAGACCTGTGGGAATTCATGAAAGACCGCAAAAAATTCTGGCTTGCCCCCATCGTTGTACTGCTGGTGCTGCTGGGCGCACTGCTGGTCGTTGCACAGGGTTCTGCGGTAGCGCCGTTCATTTATACCCTGTTCTGAGGTTCGCCAATGCCCGTGCGGGGTGAAAAATCGCACAGTTCGTAGTAGCGTATCGGACTTCGCCAGGGTCACGTGATTTGCCGGACATGCATAGCCTAGTTAAAGAACCTGATCAAAGTCCCGGCACCGGAACTCCCGCTACTCCTTCAGAAGGGGTGCGTACAAACCGGGACGTCACAATCTGCACAGTGTCATTCAACTCCAGACCCTGGATTGAACTCAACTATTCGTTGATAAAACAACTCAACCCGGATTCGGGCTTCACCTGGCTGGTGGCAGAGAATTCTCCTGATAACTCCAGCCTGCGTATGGCGAATGGTGACGAAAGGTTCACCGTTGTCGCCGGGGCGGAATTCAGGAAAAAGCGCTATGCATCTGCGAGCTATCACCACGGCGCAGGATTAAACATACTCATCGAAAAGGTTCGCACACGTTATGTCCTGGTTCTGGACCCCGATTTTTTTGTGACCAGAAGGAACTGGATCAGGGACGCAATCGAATACATGACCAACGAAAACGTTGCCATACTGGGAACGCCATGGCACCCCCGGCGTGCAAGCAAGATACGCTACTTCCCATCGGCGCATTGCACATTTTTTGATCTCGGCAAGGTAAGTAAAGTCGACCTGGATTTTCTCCCGGATTACGATAATGCTGACAACTGGTTAAAAGAAAAGAAAACGAAGCGATCCGGGCCCGGCTCTATCCTGAACAAGATATCTTTTTCAAAACGACGACGGATTGGCTCGTCCCGGGACACCGGCTGGATCATTTACAAAAAATACAAGGACTCCGGTCTTAATATCGAGAGCTTCCAGGCCGTCTACCAGCCCAAAAGAAAACGCTTTATTGAAAAATTTGTGCCCGACAGATTCAGCCTGGTACCAAAACAGAAAGACTATTTCCGAACGTCGGGCACCAGCACAAGTCATTTCAAAAGAATGAGCGATCTGGGCTGGGAGGAATTCTACTGGCAAAGTACCCTGTTCGGGTTTCATGTGCGTTGCCACCCCAAAAGAACCAAGGCAACGACCCCCATTGAAGATCACCTTAAAAAAGCCAAAGCGGTACTGACCGAACTCGCAAGCTTTCGTGAACAGCCATAGCGGGTGAAAAATCGGGCAATTCGTGGTACCCTGCCGCGTTCTGTCAACGTCCCGCTATCAACCAGACATGCACACCGTACTGAAAAAACTGACCAGGTTCCTGGTCCTCGGACTGCTGTTTTTCCTGCCAAAGGAAAAGAAAATCCGCATCGACCGCTGGCTGCGCGGCAAGGAAGAGTACCGCAAGCTGAAGCTGGCCGATGCGGTTATCGTGTCATTCGGCAAGAGCGGGCGCACCTGGCTGCGGGTGATGCTCTCACGCTTCTACCAGGTCAAGCACGGCCTGTCGGAGCGGCACCTGATCGGTTTCGACAACCTGCATAAAAAGAACCCGGCCATTCCCAGGCTGTTCTTTACCCACGACAACTACATCAAGGACTACACGGGCCACCGTGACAGCAAGGCGGATTTCTACAACAAGAAAGTGGTACTGCTGATCCGCAACCCCCTGGACGTGGCCGTTTCCCAGTTTTTCCAGTGGAAATACCGCATGCGTCCGGGCAAAAAGGCGCTGAACGATTACCCGGACCACGGCGCGGACATCTCGATCTATGACTTCGTCATGCACCCGGCGGGACTGCCCAAAATCATCGACTACCTCAATCTCTGGGCCAGCGAGGCGGAAAAGGTCGGCCAGCTGCTCATCGTGCGCTACGAGGATCTGCGCGCCGATACCGGGGGCACGCTGAAGCGCATTGTGGAATTCATCGGCACCCCCGGCAGCGAGGAAGAGATCCGCGAAGCGGTGGAATTCGCCTCCATCGAAAACATGCGCAAAATGGAACAGAAGCGCACTTTCTGGCTGAGCGGCAGCCGCATGGTGCCGAAAGACCGGAAAAACCCCAATTCTTTCAAGGTTCGCAAGGCCAAGGTCGGCGGATACCGCGATTACTTCGATGACGAACAAATTCATGCGATGAATGAACTACTTGGCGAACGACTGGCGCCTGTTTTCGGCTACAAACCGCTGACAGAACCCCACCAGGAAGCTTCCGGCGCCTGAATCGCAACACAGTAAGCTACTGGAATTCCTGAATAAATCCGCTACAATAGCGACACTATAATATTTAGCAACAACCTTGACG
The DNA here is from genome assembly GCA_964433205.1 of uncultured Thiohalobacter sp. Lineage (GTDB taxonomy): Bacteria > Pseudomonadota > Gammaproteobacteria > DSM-19610 > DSM-19610 > Thiogranum. The sequence continues at coordinate 39,683 of CAYSRA010000012.1, forward strand.
GGCACGAGGCCATCCGAATCCATGGATCATTGCGTTTTCATACAGACCAACCACAAACAGATTGTCGGCGCCCTGGTGGCAGAGTACGCACTGCGCCGCAATTCACAGAACAACGACAAGTTCGATGTTCGCATTATCAACACAAAGGACTATCCGTTCTTCAGGGAACGCGAGGGGCAGATGTACCTGCGCGACGGCGTCAAGCGCACCTGGCTGAACGACGACCTGCAGTCGTTCACTCCGACCCGCTTCATGCCGCCCGAACTGATGGGCTACAAGGGCCGCGCCGTGGTCATCGACCCGGATATCTTTGCTATCGCCGATATCTGGGAACTGCTGTCGCGCGACATGCAGGGCAAGGCCATCATGTGCCGCCCGCGCTCCGGCACCAAGGGCATTATCGACCGCTGCCTGGC
>CAYSRA010000013.1:0-38490 GCA_964433205.1 uncultured Thiohalobacter sp.
TGAATCCCGTCGCCTACTGAACTTGTATTATGTGACTTACCAGGCGATGATTCGGTTGTTTCATAGCGCCATCCCCCTTGAGCAGTTCGTTAAAGATCGTTGGATTCCGTGTTCCCATTGCGGAGTTGACAATCTCATGAACATAGAGCTTGTCCCCGAAAACAACGATGCCCTGTGCCCTGAATGTGGGCGAAAGCTCCTATAGAGCAACTGTCAAACAGTCCGTTTTAACGGACGCGCGGCAATCAGCGCACTGTTGAAACGGGGCGTTACGAATGACCGTTTCTGGCCGTTATTTGCCCTTGCCGTATGCAGTCAAGCCGAGGGCTCCATACTTAATTCTCCAGTTATCTGAATAAGTATGGGATCCCCGGAATCCCGCAAATTCAACCTCCCCTGTCAATTTCCTCAGACATGCTGCCAGGCAATCTGGCGTAAGGGTAGTTGAGGGGCGTTTCCCGGTAAGTCTTGCGGCTCATTTCAGACTCAAAATAAATAGTCAGGTTGCCATCGATGATGAACGGGTGCCCGCTCACGTTCCCGATATCCCGACCGGTGATAGGATCGATACTATTGATCAAATGATCCGGCTCATGCAGCCGATGACTCTGATCCTGGTCACGAGGCAATGGATCCGAAGAAATCCAGTTGAGATTTTCGAAACTGACGAACGGCGCCGGTTGTCCGGGCTCTGATATATCCATAGCAATCTCCTCGATTAGACATGCATGGCACCCTGACAAAACGTTTTCAATCCGCGCGTCCGGATCTTGTCGTCACACATAGGTAAGGAATAGTATACCCGAGTAAATTAGTCAAGTATTGTGCGCTAAAGCCAAGGGCACCATAAAGGGGGGCATTGCGCCCCCCTCGTGTAGCACCTTCGCAGTTTATCTAGTTAACCGTAATACGCGTCGTCGCTGTTCCCACGACGTCTCCGCTGACCCAGTCGAGATATTCCACTACAACATCGTAAACGCCGGCTGTCGTCGGTTTGAAGATACAGTCGTAGCGCTCAGCCGACGATGCTTCGAGAGATGTGGCCTGAAACGGTGTTGGCAGCGGCCGACCATCTGACATGTGTACGGTTGCCGTCAGACCGCCGAAGGTGATGCGTTGGGGCAGGTAGCCCGCGCAAATGTATCGCACCAGCAGGGTTTGTCCCGCATTCATGTTGACCGCGACGCCCGGTGCCGTGAGTGCAGACTGCGCACCATCCACACCGGTAATGATGAAGTAATCCGGATTCAGCGAATTGAACCCCTCATCACCGCCACAGGTGCCGGCGTCCCAGCGTTTGTTGTGCCAGCTCGAATCAATTTCATCGCAGGCCCATATCGCTTCGACATCATAGGTCGGTCCGTTCGAGTACAGCGTGCCGGGACCTTCCGGCGGGTCAATGATCAAGGCGCCGTACATACCCATTTCGGCGTGCAGGACTGTGTTGGTGTGGCAGTGGTAGAAATAGGTGCCGGCATGAGCCGCCTTCCACTGGTAGGTGTAGGTGCCGTCCACGTCGAAAGAATAGTGGCCGACACCGTCGTTTTCAGTGCTCGGCTCTATGCCGTGGTGGTGAATGGTGTGCAGCCACATGTTACCGGCAACGGTCAGTTCAGTATGGACAACCTGCCCCTCCCTGACACGAATCGCCGGTGACGGGAACTGGCGATTCATCATTCCGTTGTCCGGGTCGGTAAAGCCCCAGATGGTGACGCTGGCGCCATCGTCCATGGTGATTGAGCCGTTCATGTAGATTCCGCGCCTGAACAGGACGTCCGGCGTAACGATGCCCGGTGTCGCGGGGGCATCGGGGTACACATAGCAGGCGCCGCCCATGCCCCCGCCGCCGCCGCCACCACCGGAACCGCTCATTCCCATCAGTACAGGTTTCAGTACATTAGACATATCCGTTTCCCTCCCTGGTTATTTGAAAGCGATGGTGGTGGCAATGCCAAACTGGTACAGCCCGCCGCCAGCGGTCTGGGTCATTTCGTCATGCAGGTGCATGGGGAAATGACCGGTAGTGACGGGTGGCCAGGCATCGGGGGGTGGTTCGAAGGGGTAGATGACATCCAGACTACCCCGGTTGTTCGGCAGAAGGAGACTGTCTTTCTTCCAGATGTCGGGTCGGATCTCACCGTTGCGGGCCAGCCATTCGACGTGGTTGGCGTGAAAGTGCACGGAGTGCATGGCCATGCCGGCATTCAGTATGCGTACCAGTGCCCGGTCGCCGATACTGCCTTCGAGTCGGGTCTCGGGGTTATAACCCGCGTCGATATCGGGATTGCTGTAATCGGGCGACCCGGGTACGCGCATGCTTCGGCCGTTGATGGTGAAATAGTAAGGTTTAAAGGCAGTGGTCGGCAGGCGACCCCGGCTGAGTTCGCTGTGCCAGGCCGGATCGATGTCGTTCATGATCCACACATACTGCTGTGCGAACGTAGGGCTGCCGGCATAGAGCTCGTTGCTGCTGCCCCTGGGCATGATCGCCAAACCACCGTGCAACCCGACCAGGCGGTTGAAGGGTGCGTTCAGCTTGTCGTAGTACAGATAGGATCCGGCAGTGCCGGCAGTGAAGCTTACCGTGGCCGAAGTGCCGGCCGGGATTGTGCCGCTATCGACGATGCCGTCGATGACGAAGCTGTGGTCGCCACCCAGCGTGTTGATAACCTCGATCTCGACCGTATCGCCCTCCTGGACGATAAGGGACTGCCCGGGCACGTTCAGCGCCGTCGAGGTGCTGCTGTAACCCTGAAAGTAAACATCAACGCCATCCGGCTGTGTGATAAAGCCATCGGTTATATATAATGTTTTTCTGATTGTTGCGGCGTTTGCTCTGGGTATCCAGGTTAAATAACCGCCCAGGCTGCTCGCGATACCGATGGCGCTTCCTTGCAGAAAAGTTCGTCTTTTCATGACTCCTCCCGTTGATTGGACTCTGTCGTATTTAGGTACATCCTCCTGTTTCGCATGCAGAATTACATGCGTCATGCGATGGTAAACGAGCGGTAGATGAATGGCCAGGAAGGGCTGGTTTTATGTACGGGGTGTCCCTGGGGGCACAGCATAACCTTTTGAATTCCCGGTAATATTGCGCGAGTGTCGCAAAAATGGTACACTTTCACGCTTCATTCGTCTTTTCTACCCGTCAGGAGGAGTCATCAGTGAGCAAGGATCTGATGTTCTATTGCATACCCCAGCAGGCCTACATGCGTACGGAGAACTGCATGAACCTGCGCAAGCGCCCTGCCGGAAAGGCGCCCGCTGGCGCGCAGCCCATGTTGCGTGCCTGTGAAAAGTGCACCATGTACCCGCTGGTCGACAAGAAAAAAGTCCCGACGGTGCCTCTCGGTGACTACCTTGGCGGCAACAAGCCCAAAGTCGCGAACTTGCAAGCTTCGGCCAACAAGAAAATCATCCAGGCCAGCCTCCCCAAATAACACTGTCACGCCGCCCCGAGCCAGCCCGTTTCGGCAGCTTTCCCGGCGGCGATTCCCAGACCAGACGGATCGTTTTTTTCCGTCGCCATCCGAACTGGCGTTATCCGCCGGCTTGCGAAACAATGCGGATATGAACCCGGTCAGGTGCAGTCCCAAATGAGTCCCTACTATGGCATGCGGCGACTCGGTCCTTACCTCGGTGTCATTCAGGTGATCGACGTGGGCGATGCCTGTGCCTATTCGACCAATGGCCATAGCTGGCGCATTCGTCAGCAGACCGCGTCCGGTCGGTTCCGCTGGGGCGTTCCCCACCGCGGCGGCGCTGGCGATGACCCGGTGCGCGTTGCCAACGCTGCGAAGCTGGTCGAGGCGCTGGAACATCACCCACCGGTGCCTTTCCCGATTCGTGACCGTTACGAACTCTGGTTGCTTCGTCACGAAACCCGGCAGCCGCTTGCCCTGCTTGGCACGCGCTATCGCGCCGGGGAAATGGACGAGGTGCGTGACCCCCACTGGCACGCGTTTCCGACTACCGACACGGATTTTGTGTCGCCGACCCTCAAGGACAGGGAGTCGGCCCGAGCCGCTCGCCGGCATCCTGCCCACCGCGACCAGCTGGAAAGTCTGGTGAACATGGCATCACGGCCGCTGCCGGCGGCGCAATGGTTCGAGCGCCAGGCGGATGGCAGCGGAATCGGGATGGGCGGCTTGCATTTGCAGGACGACGAAACCGGGCGTGTGGTGGCAGCAACGGATTTCCCGGAATTGCTGGTGAGCGGGAACTGGCCGGACGATACAATGCGCGGCCTGGTCGATGATTACCACGACTGGTGCGCCGGCTCGCTGTTGGCCCATCAGAATCTCAGTAGCGGCACCCGCAAACGCCTGGAGCACGCCGCCTGCCAGCGGCCGGTCGGATTGCTCGCCAGCTATCCGCTGATTCCCGAAATCATCGATCGCGAAGCCATCGAGGTTGCGCTGGTCCGCGCAAAACTGATGAATGCAGGATGAGTGAGTTGAGCGTTGATGCGTCGTAATGTTGTTGCCCCGGCCTGTATTTACGGCTTGAAAATCGTTGGCCTTCTAATGGCCTTGATGATCGGTTGTTCGGCGGTCAATGCGGAGACCGTGCGTGTCGCCGTCGCTGCAAATTTCCTCGGCACCCTGCGCGCCATTCGACGTGTTTCTTGCGGCCGACGTGCAGCGTCCCCTGTTACTGGAGAAGGCAGGTGTCGGTGTGCCGGGCAGCCGCATGACTTATGCGCTGGGACAACAAGTCTGCCGCGACACTGGATCTGCAACCCGGCAAGCCTGTGTTCGCCCAGATCAAGAGCGTGGCACCACTCGGGTAGTGTCCGGGAAGGCTTGCGGATAGTAACCAGGCCGAAGGTTCAGGTCCCGGCAAGTTTTCGGGGCGACAGAAACAGCGAACTCACCACAATGAAAACGCCCAGGCTGCTGATCACATGCAACACCGAAACCGTATTCGCCAGTAACAACGAATAGACCCCCACGCTCACCAGCATGGCAAGGTTCTGGAAGAAATTCTGCACCGCGACGGCGTGACCGCTGCCGACGCTGTGGTGTCCGGCGTCCTGCAGCGTGGCGTTGACCGGGACCACGAACAGGCCGCCGCTGACCCCGATCGCAAACAGCGCGATGCGTGCCGGCCAGACGCTGTCGACCAGGCTGAAGGCGAGTATGAGCAGCCCCATCACCAGGGCGACGACGCGTGCGCGCCGTAGCCGTGCCAGCGGAATCAACCGGGGCGCGGCCGCAGAACCGGCAATAACGCCGAAGGCGAGAAACAGGGTCAGGTTAGCGATGTCGCTGGCGGAGCGGGTTGCCAGTACCAGCGGCGCCCAGGCCACCAGCGCCACGCGCAACAGTGCGGCGCTGCCCCAGAACAGACTGCCGCCGAACAGGGCGAAGCGGGCGCGCGCGTCGCACCAGAGTACCGCGTTGACCCGGGCAAACTCGCGCAATGCACCGTGCAGGGTGGTGCCACGTGCGGCCAGCGGCGGAATCAGCAGGGTCGCCGCCAGTGACAACCCGTACAGGCCGGCGATCAGCACCAGTGCCTGCAGGATTGAGCGGTCGGCGACAGCGGCGCCCGCCACGGTGCCTAGCACGATGGCGGCGATGGTGGTTGCCTCGATCCATGCGTTGGCGCGCACCAGTGAGTCGCTATCCACCATTTCCGGCAGGATGCCGTACTTGGCGGGGCTGTACAGGGCCGCGCCGAGACCGACCAGCGCGTACGCCAGCAGGGGTTCGAGGCCCGCGAGCAGCAGCAGGACGCCGGTCAGCTTTACCAGGTTGCCGGCGATCAGCACCTGCGGTTTCGGGTAATGGTCGGCCAGCGGTCCAACCCATGGCGCCAGCAGCACAAATGCCAGCAGGAATGCGCCCTGTAACGCCGGCACGTACCAGTCGCCGATACTGTTGCTCTGCAGCACCAGCGCGACCAGCGTGAACAGGATGGCGTTGTCGGCGAACGCGGAAAGGAACTGAGCCGCCAGCAGCGCGAGCAGGCCGCGTGTCATGTGTGCGCCGGCCGCATCAGTCCGACCAGTTCACCAGGTGTTCGTCGAGTTCATCGGGGTGGACGTATTTCTCGGACACGACCTTGCCGCTGATGGTAATGCCGGCCTTGCGCACGCTGTCAGGATCGCCGCTGACCAGCGGATGCCAGTCGCACAGCGGTTTGCCTTCTGCAAGCAGGCGGTAGGCGCAGGTGTCGGGCAGCCATTTCTCGTTGCGCGCGACCTCCGGCGTGACCTTGATGCAGTCCGGCACCAGTAACGAGCGGTCCTCATAGCGGGTGCAACAGCAGGCGTCGTCATCATGGTACTGGCATACCACGTTGGTGTAGTAGGTTTCCCCGCTGTCGACATCCTCGATTTTCAGCAGGCAGCAGCGGCCGCAGCCGTCGCACAGGGACTCCCACTCTTCCGTGTTCATATCGTCGAGGGATTTGGTTTTCCAGAAGTCCGGCGTCAGCATGGCAATATATTTTACAGGGTCACGTAGATATCGTAGCGCGTTTTCTTGCTTTCCACCGAGGCCGATGGCCTGCGGCCGGCGATCGGTGGGGCCCGGCGTGGCCGCTTTACCACCACACGTCGCCTTGCCACCGTCAGCGCGACGTCCAGCAGCGCGCCGGAATCGGTATCCGCGCCGACAAGTTGCTGTACCGCCTGCATCTCTTTTTTCACCAGTACGCTGGATTTGCCGGGGGGGTACATGGGATCGAGGTAGACGGTGTCCGGCGCCTGCTGCACCTCCAGCGCGGCCAGTTCGTGCGCCGAGTCGCCAAATCGCAGGGCCATGCGCGTCTGCACCCAGTCGCCGATTTCCGCATTGAGCATGGCGCGCTGCAGGCCGTCGTCGAGCAGCGCCGCCAGCACCGGCGAACGTTCGCACAGCGTCACGTGGCAGCCGAGGCTGGCCAGCACGAAGGCATCGCGTCCGAGCCCGGCGGTGGCGTCCCAGACCGCTGGATTGAAACCCGGTTTCAGGCCCATGGCGCGGGCCAGTGGTTGACCGCGACCGCCGCCAAAGCGCAGCCGGTGGCCCAGTGTCCCACCGACAAAATCGACCTGCACGGCACCGCTGGCCGGATCGTCAGCGTTCGGCAGACTGAGTCCGTCGGAATCCAGACGCAGATACCAGCCCCGGTCTGGCGCGCGCCGCAGGCGCGGCAACCCATAGCGGCGGCACAGCCGCTGTGCGGAATGATCGAGCGCGGGATGGGTACAGAACAGGCCGGTATCGGGTACGGACATGGGCGCAGTGTACCCTACCCGTCAACGGCTGTTGACCGGATAAACAGGCAGGTCGGGTTGCAGTGGAGTGCCCCGGGGCTCAACCCCCGGGGAAACCGGACATCTAGTGAGGCTGGTACCGGAACGGTTTGCGCTCCGCCCAGTAGGTCTTGTCCGGGTGTTCGGCGCTCAGCTTCTCGGCCCTGGCGCGCGCCTCGCCGAAGGTCATTTCCTCATCGAGGAACTTGCCGGCCTCGAAGGCTTTCTTCGAACGCCACGCGACGATAAAACCCGGTTCGTTGGCGGGATGGGGATCGATTCCTGTGGACATCATCGCCTCCTCTGTCGAAGTTGTGGGGGTGGCGTCAACATGGGGCCGATTCGGCCGTTCATCAAGGTCCGGAAACCCCCCCACCTGCTGCGCAATTTTCGTTGCCCGCGGGGGGCCGCGGCTTTGCTAGAATGGGCCGATGGATGTTTCCTACATTATCGATTCGCTCAACGACGCCCAGCGTGAGGCTGTCACTGCGCCGCCTGATCCATTGCTGGTACTGGCCGGCGCAGGCAGCGGCAAAACCCGGGTGCTGGTGCACCGCATTGCATGGCTGGTGCAGGTTGAGAACATATCGCCCTACGGTATTCTGGCGGTGACCTTCACCAACAAGGCGGCCGCCGAGATGCGTTCACGTATCGAAAAGCTGATCGGTGTGCCGACGCGTGGCATGTGGGTTGGTACCTTCCACGGTCTGGCGCACCGGCTGCTGCGTGCGCACTGGCAGGACGCCGGCTTGCCGCAGACCTTTCAGGTTCTGGATTCCGATGATCAGTACCGTATTGTGCGACGTGTGCTCAAGGCTCTGGATCTGGACGAAAGCCGCTGGCCGCCGCGTCAGTCGCAGTGGTACATCAATGCCCGCAAGGACGAAGGTGTGCGGCCGCAGCACATCGAGCACAAGGGCGACCCTTACCAGCGTCAGCAGATTGCCATCTACCAGGCCTACGAGGAACTGTGTCAGCGCTCCGGGCTGGTGGACTTTGCCGAGCTGCTGCTGCGCGCCCACGAGCTGTGGCTCAGGCAGCCGCACCTGTTGCAGCACTACCAGGAGCGCTTCCAGCACATCCTGGTCGATGAGTTTCAGGATACCAATACCATCCAGTACGCCTGGTTGCGGGTACTGGCGGGCAAGCAGGCCAATATCACCATCGTCGGCGATGACGACCAGTCGATCTATGGCTGGCGCGGTGCGAAGATCGAAAACCTGCAACGCTTCGGCAAGGATTTTCCCGGTGCGCGTACGCTGCGACTGGAACAGAATTACCGTTCCACCGGCGCCATACTGAAAGCCGCCAATGCGTTGATTGCCCACAATGACGGACGCTTCGGCAAAAACCTGTGGACTGCAGGCGAAGACGGCGACCTCGTTCAGCTGTATACCGCCGTCAACGAGCAGGATGAGGCGCGTTTCGTCATCGAGCACATCCAGTCGCTGGTGGACAAGGGGCAGGCGCGTAGCGATATCGCTATCCTGTACCGATCCAACGCGCAGTCGCGCGTATTCGAGGAAAAATTGTTGCAGGCCGCTATCCCCTATCGCGTATACGGTGGCCTGCGCTTCTTCGAGCGACAGGAAATCAAGGACGCGCTCGGCTACCTGCGCCTGTGTGAGAACCGTGAGAGCGATGCGGCGTTCGACCGTATCGTCAACCAGCCGCCACGCGGCATTGGCGAGCGCACACTGGATGTCGTGCGCGACAGGGCGAAGCAGGAAAAGCGCTCCATGTGGTCGGCTGCGCGCGCTGTGCTGGACAGCGATGAACTCAATGCGCGTGCACGCAATGCGCTGGCGGCATTCATGGAGTTGATCGAACAGTTTGCGCGCGATATCGAAGGCCTTGAACTCGGCGACCAGGTCGAACACGTTGTCGAATGCAGCGGTCTGAAAGAACACTACAAAAAGGAAAAGGGCGAGAAAGGCGAGGCACGCATCGAGAACCTTGGGGAACTGATCAACGCGGCGCGGGAATACGCCTACGACGAGATGGAAGAGGACGACCTCGATCCGCTGTCGTCATTCCTGTCGCACGCCGCACTGGAAGCCGGCGAAGGTCAGGCGCGGGGCTGGGAAGACTGTGTGCAGCTGATGACGCTGCACTCCGCAAAAGGCCTGGAATTCGACACCGTATTTTTGTGTGGCCTGGAGGAAGGACTGTTTCCTCACCAGCGTTCAATCGAGGAACCGGGCCGTCTGGAAGAAGAGCGACGGCTGTGCTATGTGGGCATTACCCGGGCGCGCCGCCAGCTGTTTATCACACACGCCGAACACCGCCGTTTGTTTGGTAATGAATCCTATAATGTGCCGTCGCGCTTTATTCGCGAAATCCCCGCTGACCTTGTCGAGGAACTGCGCCCGCGTGTCCAGGTCAGTCGCCCGTATGGCGCTGCGCCGGTGGCAGCGGCGATGGCCGACGCCGCACCCGACGGACTGAAACTCGGGCAGCGTGTGCAGCACGCGAAGTTTGGTGACGGCGTGGTGCTGAACTACGAAGGACAGGGTGCGCACGCCCGCGTCCAGGTCAACTTTGAAAACGCCGGTTCAAAATGGCTGGTGGTGGCGTACGCCAATCTGCAGGCGGTTTAGTGGAGCAAGCCCGGCGCGATTGCCGAGACGGTGACCTGGCTTCAGTCAGCGGCTGATGGACGCTGCCAGCGGGCGGTACTGCAGGGCGTAGAACATCTCCAGGTAACGCCGTGTTTCAGCGCGTTCCAGGTCGGTGACATAGCGCCAGAACCCGTATACCCGCGATAGTGTCATCATGCGTTCAGCGTAGCGCTTCCAGGTGTAGCGGGCCGCGACCCTTTCCAGTGAACCGCGCGAAATCTTGTCCCAGTAGTCGGGGTCCCGCTGGCAGCGTTCAAAGAAATCCGCCATCCGTTGTGCCGCGGTTTCTCCGTGGTTCGGGTCGATGTGGAAGCCGGAAATACCATCCTCGATGATTTCCAGCGGTCCGCCAAAGCAGGTCGCGAAAGTCGGCAGGCCGCTGCTCATGGCTTCAATCACCGTCAGCCCGAAGGCCTCGAACAGCGCGGGCTGGACGAAAGCCCCGCGGCTGTCGGCAACCACGCGATATAACTCGCCGGCCATATCCTTGTCGAGGTGCATTCCCAGCCAGCGGACCTCGTGGTCGAGGTCGTGCTTGTCCATAAGTGCGTGCATATATTGAATCTGGTCGCGTTCCTCGGCGTCTGCGGAACGTTGTGGATCGACGTGCCCGGAAATCACCAGCAGGTTGACGGCCTTGCGCAGGGCCGGTGATTCGGCGAACCAGCTCACCAGACCGGTGATGTTCTTGATGCGGTCCATGCGTGCCATGGTGAACAACAGGGGCTTGTCCGATGCGGCCAGCACACCGCGAATATCGTCGGCCTCGTCGTCGCCGTATATCAGTTGCTCAATCTCGCCGTGCAGGTGGCGCAGGCGCCTTTCACTGTCGGCGGCCGGGAAATACACATCGGGATCGGCGCCCGGTGAAACAATATTGAATTTGGGGTCGAACGTATCGATACCGTGCACCACGCGATACAGCCCGGGCAGCGTAAATGCCGAGTAGCTTTCGTACTGGCCAACGCTTTCGTCGGTGCCGGCGATCTCCTGGTAGGTGCTGGTGATAATGAAATCCGCGGTATTCATCGCGATCAGGTCGGCGGTAAACTGCGTCGAGAAGTGGTACTGCGGCTCATTCTCTCGCCAGTAGAGGTCGGAGTACAGGTACTTGGTTTTTTCCAGTGCGTGGGCGATATTGCACTGGGTTACGCCCAGCCGCTGTGCCAACAGGGTGGCAACCAGGTTGCCGTCCGAGTAATTTCCGATCACCAGGTCCGGACGTCCGCCCACTTCCGCCAGCAGTTCGTGCTCCACGTCCAGCGCAAAGCGCTCCAGGTAGGGCCATATTTCAAAGCGGGAAATCCATTGCGGTACCACTTCTCCGGACGCTTCGCGGAACGGTACGCGCAGTATGCGTGCGTAGTCGGTGCCGGCAATTTCTTCAATGCGTTGATCGCAGGTGGTGCCCTCGGCCTCGGGAATGAGGCGGGTGATGACGACGATAGAGGGCTTGATATCCAGTCCCTGGTCGTTGAGGCGCTGTGTCATTTCCTTTTCCAGTGCCCGCACCTGGTCAAGGATGTAGACGACCTGGCCACCGGTGTCGGGCCGGCCCAGTACGTTGGACTGACCGAACCATCCGTGGGGCGACAGGATAGCCAGCGAGAAGATCATCGGGATTCGACCCAGAAACGTTTCCAGGGCATCCGGTGAAGGTGCCTCGAGTATGTCGAGAAGCAGCTGCATGGTCTCGCGCACGCGCCCTGCGTTACCGCCCCAGCCTGCCTCGAAGCCCAGTGGAGCCAGTTCGCGCACCAGTTCGCGCCACGGCTGTTCGGCATCGGTGCCGGCTAACAGGCGGTCGGCGCTGCGCAGTGCCCGCCGCAGGTCGGTAACGCTGGTAATCTGACCGTTGAGCATCAGCGGTTGGCCCCGGTAGGCATGCATGCTGAGAAAGCTCAGCATGCGCTGGGCGCCCTTGCCCTGTTCCTCGAACAGTCGGCTGGACAGCCGTCGGTTGAGAAACTCGACACCGCGACCGATAGAGCGAGACTCCTGTGGCTTGAGGAACTCGCGCGAGAATGGTTCCAGGTCGACCTCCAGCATCCATTCCGGGGCTTCGTTGGCGTCTACCAGCCTTTCCTTGAAGCGAAGGTACTGGCTGACCACGATGGCGTCGGCCTCTACAGTTTCCAGGTGGATGCGCAGGTACTGCCAGCGCCCGATACGCGGCCGCAGGGCCAGGTATAACCATTGGGCATCCAGAGCTGCTTCCTGGCTCATTTGCAGAACTTCCGCCAATGGCGTGTAGCGAAGGACCGCGCCGCCTTCGCGTTCGCACAGTGCCTCGAAGCCGTCGAGCAGATCGGTGCGCAGCAGGAACGGTCGACCGAAGGAGGCAAAATGATGCAGCACCCGGTGGGCGTTGCTGCGCTCCTCCTTGAGGTAGACGGCAAGGGCGTCAAACAGTTTGAAGGGATTAGTCCGGGTCACATCAGGTTCCAGTCTCGTTTGAACAGAGTATAGAAGTCATCGTGCTCAGGTGTGGCACCGCGTATGCCGACAATCGCGCTGGCGAACACCTGGGCACGTTTTAGCGTCTGTTGCAGGTCCCAGCCGTGCATCAGCCCGAGTATTATCACCGCAGCAAAGGCGTCGCCGGCACCGACGGTGTCGACCAGTTTATCGGCCTTCGGTGGCCTGACCTGAAGCTGGCGCCCGTTGCTGTCATACGCCAGCGCGCCGGCTTCGCCGCGCGTTGCAATCAGAAGATCGAGTTGATGGGCCTGTCGCAACGCCGCTGCGCGTTGCAACAGGTCATCCCCCGTCGGCGCCAGCGCTTCCAGCTCGGACTCGTTGAGTTTGACCCAGCGTGCCCTGTCGAGACTGCGCTCGACCTGTTCACGTTCCCACCAGGGCGGGCGAAGATTGACGTCGACGAATACCGGCGCCTCCAGCCGGCTACGCAAATCCTCCAGCGCCTCACGTGATGTCGGTGTGCGCATTGCAAGGCTGCCATGGTAGAGCAATGCGGCGTCGCTGATTACCGGAAGCTCGGCAGCGGCGATGAAATCCCAGGCGCGGTGTTCGACGATTTCATAGTGAGGTTCGTCATTTTCGATGCTGATTTCAACCGTACCGGTCGGGTGTTCCGGGTCGAGCTGCAGCCCGGTGGTGTCCATGTTACGGATTTGCATGGCGTGACGAATACGGCGGCCGAGCGCATCGTCACCGATACGCGAGATGAGCAATGGCCGGGCGCCAAACGCGTTGAGGTGAAAGGTGACGTTGAACGGCGCCCCGCCGAGAACAGCCTGTCCTCCGGGGAAACGGTCAAACAGGACTTCGCCGAACAGCACCGGGCGTCCCGCCAGTGGCGTACTCATGGGGTTTTGAGCTGCCCGAACAGCCCGGGGTGAAAATGCGCAATGCCTTCGAGTATACCGGCGCTGTAATTGCCATTCATACCAAGAAATCCGCCCCCTGCGACGTAGAGTGCATCGGCATGGCCGCTGGCCGCAGCCTGTCGTTGCGCGTCCACCCGGACATCGGCGCTGGCGTTTGCAACCAGTACCGAGGGGATCGCGCTCGCCAGTACCGGCATGTCGTTTCCACTGTCGCCGGCAAACAGCGTGTTATGTATATCGAACCCGGTATGCGCGGCAAGGAACTCAATGGCGTGCAACTTGGTCGCGCTTGCCGGCAACACGTCGAGCAGTCCTATGGAAGCCGGCTCGTCGATACTCCAGACAAGGCTGGCGCGAATACCGTTCGCTTCCAGGCGGCGCTGCATGACGGGATGCAACGCCTTGGGGTCTGCGCTCAACGGCACGTAGAAACTGAGCTTGTGGGTGTTCTGTTTATGGGTTTCCTGCAGCTGCAATTCCGGCATATCCCGGAACAGGTCGCGCAGCTGTCGGTGCGTCATGCCACCCCAGTCACTATCGATCTCCCTTTCCCACTCCAGCCACGGCTGCCAGTTCCCCTGCTCGACTGCATAGATGCGCGTGCCGACGTCGGTGACGGCATAGTGGGGGTATGGAAGGTTGTAGTTGTAGATTGCGTCTTCTGCCAGCGCCCGGTGACGGCCGGTGACGTAGGCGAGCGTAATTCCGGGCTGCTGCACGAATGTCGCGAAGCGTGTGCGGGCAGCAGCCGACTCAGGCTGCTCTCCATTGGGAAGCAGGGTGCGGTCAAGGTCCGTACACAATAACAGGCGCTTGTTCATTGGCGCCTGGCCCCGTTTTCCTGCGGCAGCATGCAGTTGTCGAAAAATTCATAGTGGTCGATGGCTTCGAGTATGCCGGCAGCATAGCTGCTGCGGGAAAAATATATCCACTCGATTTCGGTAAGTTGCGACAACTCTTCGTGGTGGCGATTACCGACGACTACCGCCAGCGTGTTGCCCCGCATCATGTCCTCGTCTGCCCCGGAGCCGCCGGCCACCAGTGTTCGCTCCAGCGTGATACCCCAGCGTTCGGTGACATAGCGCAGCGCGAAGCCCTTGGAGGCGCGTACTGGCACGATGTCCAGAAACTGCCCGAACGACAGGATCACGTTGGCGGTCACACCCGCCTGGTGCAGCAGGCGGTTTAACTCGTCAAGGCCCGGCGCTTCGTCGGGATCGATGTAATAGCTTATCTTGAAGCGGCTTTGCTCGGCACGTGGCTGCAGTTGCAGGCCGGGCTGGTCGGCCAGCAGGCGACGGACGACCTGCGGTGTCCACTGATAATCGATGTGCTGCGGCCAGGCCGTATCCGCTGTCAGCTTGGGCGCGTAGTAAATCTCGGTGCCGCTGCTGGTGATAAGCACGTCGGGCTGCGGGATAGCATGCTTCTTCATAACCTTCAGCGCCGAATCCAGACGCCTTCCTGTGGCGATGCCGAAAGCGGCACACTTGCGATTTTCGCGCAGCAGGTTGATAAGCGCTTTGAGCGCCAGCGGGTCTCCAAGCAGGTTCTGGTCAAGGTCCGTGAAGATGGCGCGGTCGTGGTAGACGCTTGCCCGTCGCAGGGTAGGCCGCAGCGACAGTACTTCGGTTTTCTGGATCATGGGTTTGACCATCTCTACATAACGTCGCGCGTGCGCTTCCCATGAATAAAATTCGCGCACGCCGGCCACGCCGTTGGCCGCCATTTTCTGCCAGTTGTCGGGGTCCGACAGTACCTTTATCAGGGCGTCGGCCATGGCGTGGCTGTCCAGGGGATCGACCAGCAGGCCATTGCGGCAGTTGGCGAGTATATCGATGGGGCCGCCATCCTCTGTGGCGACCACCGGGAGTCCGCTGGCCGCCGCTTCGATCAGCGTCAGCCCGAACGGTTCGGTCAGTGCGGGGTTGATGAAAACACCGCGAGAAGCCGCCGCCAGACGATATAACAGCGGTACGTCCTGCCAGCTATGGTGTTTCGGAATGGCCACCCGCCCGTAAAGGTCATAGTGATCAATGGTCAACAGAAGTGACTTGAGGACCTCCTGGGCACCCTCCTCCATCTCCTCAATGTCATCGCGGTTGCCCGCCACCACCACCAGGTTGGCCATCTCCTGTAGAGTGCTGGATTCACCATAGGCCACCAGCAGGGTTTCAATATTCTTGCGCGGATCCGGCCGGGACAGTGACAGAATAATCGGTTTGTTGGGTTGCCTGAGGAATCGGTTTATTTCGGCAGCAATCGGCGCCCCGAACTCATCGCCCTGCGGCGGTTTAAAGCGCGCGAGATTGGTCCCGGGTGGCAGGACACGCATGCGTTCCGGCTGGTAGTGGTCATAGAGTTCGTACTGTTCCGAAATCTCCTGGCGGGTGCTGGTGACGACGCGCTCGGCGACTGCCAGTGTGTCCTCTTCGGCCTCGATGCGGCGCGCCAGGTTATAGCGCTCCTCGATATCGGTGGCAGACAACCCGCGGGCCAGCAGGCGGCGACGCTTGACCCGGCCAAGTGAATGGCCGGTGTGCACCAGTGGCACGCCAAGCAGGCCTGCAACCCGGGCACCGACGTAGCCACCATCAGCATAGTGGCTGTGGATGAGGTCCGGTGTGCAGCCCTTTGCGCGCAGAAATTCGAGCACATTATCAGCGAACTCATCGAGATAATCCCACAGTGCTTCCTTGGCGATGTAGCCTGGCGGGCCGGCCTCGATTCGCACAATCCGGGCGCCGTCGCCAAGTTCCTCGATGGCACGTGCATAGTCGTCAGATAATTCGGGGTCCTCGACCCGGCGCGTAAGCAGGTCGACGCTGGCCACTTCGGGGTGGCGTGCCAGTGCCCGCGCCAGTTCCACCACGTACAGTGTTTGACCGCCGGTGTCTGCGTCACGGCCAAGTTCAAGATCGTGCCCGCGTATCAACCCGTGCACGCTGACGAGCACCAGGTTCAGGGCCTGTTCGGTTTTCCTCATCATTATCCTGCCCTGGGCAGGCGGTACGGAAGTCGTGTCAGTCCGCCCTGCCGACCGACTGAACCCGAGTACACGGCAGCCGGGTAATGTTCATCAGTGCTTCGCGCGGCTTGCCGATGTAGTTGCCCTGCGCGTAGTCGACACCGTAGTCACGTAACAGCTCAAGTGTGGCCGAGTCTTCCACATATTCCGCGATAGTCTGCTTGCCGAGCGCATGTGCAACCTGGTTCATGGATTGCACCATGGCCTGGTCGACGTGGCTGTTGGCCATGCCCTGCACGAAGGCGCCGTCGATCTTGAGTTTGTCGACCGGCAGGTGTTTCAGATAGGTGAACGAGGAGAAGCCGGCGCCGAAGTCGTCGAGCGCAAACTGGCAGCCCATGTCCTTGAGGGCGCTGATGAACTTCTCGGCTTCGGACAGCTTGGCAATCGCTGCCGTCTCGGTGATTTCAAAACACACGCGTGAAGGATCAAGGCTGGCGTTGTCCAGCAGGCCCTTGATCATGGGCAGCAGCAGTGCATCCTCGAACGCCTTGCCGGACAGGTTGATGGAGAAGCGCACGACTTCGCCCTGCTGGTGCAGGCGCGACAGGTGGGTGAGTGCGCGCTTGACGATCCAGCGGTCCACACTGTGAATCAGTCCGAAACGCTCGGCGGCCGGCATGAATCCACCCGGCAGAATGATCTCGCCATCGTCGCAGACCATACGCACCAGCACCTCGTAGTCCTGCACCTGGTCGTCGTTGAGCGACATGATCGGCTGGTACACCAGCTGGAACTTGTCCTCGTCGAGCATTTCCCGAACCCGCGAAGCCCAGCCCATGTCTTCCGCCATGCCGTCCTTGTTGCTGTCACTCGGATCGTAGAGCTTGATGCGGTTGCGTCCCTGCGCCTTGGCCATGTTGCAGGCGATGTCGGCGTGCGACAGGGCTTCCTCGGCGCTTTCGACGTGCGAATCGATGAGCGCGGCGCCGATACTGCAACTGATGTTGAAGTTCTTGCCGTCTTCGAGGAAGTTGAATGATTCGAACAGCAGCCGGAAATGTTCCGCCGCCGAGATAACATCCGCAGCGCGAATATCGTAGAGCAGCAGGGTGAACTCATCGCCGCCGAAACGTGCCAGCAGATCGCCTTCGCGCACATGTTTGAGTAACAGGCGGGTGATTTCGATCAGCAGGCGATCACCGGCGGCGTGGCCGAGCGTGTCGTTGATATATTTGAACTGGTCGAGGTCGATGTAGAACAGCGCACAACTGGCGTCGGGGCTGCGCGATACCCTGGCAACCGTGCGTTCGAGTTCCTGCTGGAAGTAATGGCGGTTGAACAGCCGGGTCAGCGAATCGTGCTCCGCCTGGTAGGTCAGCTGTTCGTGGAATGCTTTCTGGTCGGTGATGTCACGTGCGGTTCCGCTGATTTGCAGGATGTTGCCGTCGTCGTCGCGGTGCGCCTTGGCGTTAAAGCTCAGGTGGCGACGGTTACCGTCCTTGTCCAGGTGAACCGTCTCGTACTGGTAGAGGTCGTTACCGGCCAGCAGCGCGCTAAAAGCCCTCTGGTCGGCTTCGTCATTGTCCGGTGCACAAAACTCGGCGATGCGCCGGCCGACCATGTTTTCCGGTTCCAGTCCGTAGATGATGCGTGACGATGAATTGAGATAACTCCAGCACCCTTCGGTGTCGACACTCCACACAAGGTCGTGTGCGGTTTCCACCAGTGCACGATAGCGAGCCTCGGCGGCCAGCAGTTCGTGCTCGGCAGCCTTGCGCTGGCTGATATCGGCGACCAGGCAGGTATACATACGCCGGCCGCTGATCTCCATTTCGGAAATCCGCAGTGATACCGGGATACACGAACCGTTGCGGTGCACGCTCTGTACGTCGCGCTCTTCGCTGTGCGGGCTGATGGACTGGCGAACCTGGAAAACTTCCGGCAGCAAGGTAGCCAGGTGGCGGCCGCGAATTTCCTGCGCGAGATAGCCGAACAGACGTTCCGCCGCCGGGTTGAAGGTGTCGATCTGGCCGCGTTCATCGACCACGATAATACCTTCCGCTGCGGTATCGACAATCGCGCGCATATGCGTCTCCTGGTCGCCCAGGCGCTGGAACACCCGCCCCAGTGTCTGGGTCAGATGACCGATTTCGTCGGTCGACGCCGGCCGCAGCTGTGCCAGTACCTCGTGGGTGGAGGCGCCGCTGCGACTGAACAGCTCGTGGAACGGGCGCAGCGCCTGTTGCATGCTGCGAATTGACAACAGACTGATGGTGACAGTGATCAGTCCCAGTACAGCAAAGGTTGTCAGGTAACCGGTTTCGAGTTGACCCGTGGTCAGCCAGTGATATTCGACGAGTAGTGCGTAGGATAGCAGTGGCACCAGTCCGGCGAGTAGCAGCGTACGTGATTTAAGGCTGACGTGGATTCGGTCGAGGCTGAGTTGTGAAACCAGTTTGCCAAGCTGGTGCAGTCCGAACAGGTAGGCGGGTACGCCGGTGAGTGTTGCGGTGATGCCTTGCAACAGCATGAAATGCGAGAAGGCGGTCAGGTTGTCTGCGTTAATGCCGCCGTCGAGACGCCAGAACACCAGCAGCGGTGTAATGACGACGTGACAGGCGATCAGGCTCCAGAAATCGCGGCTGAAGCGTTGCAGCAGCCGGTGCAGGTGAGACGGAGCGTTACCGCCGTTGGGGTGCTGCAGTGCCCAGTTGGTCAGCGGTGTGATCAGGCGTTGCAGCTGAAACAGCGAAAAGAAAATCAGCAGCAGCGTGAAAACCGGCACGACGCCGTCGGCGAGGATTTGCTGCAGTTGCCAGGTTTCGATAACACCAAACAGTACCGCGCTGCCAAAGCCGGCGACGGGCACGAGCAGGAACCCCAGAAACAGCAATATCGAGAAGCGGGCGCTTGTGCGCTCGGGTGCGTCCAGCATACTTTCCCTCGGAGTGCAGCCTGTTGGCCGGTGACCTAAGTGTTATGCCCTAACCCGCGAAATTTCCTTATATTGCAGGGTACTACATGTGCTTTTATAGAATTTGGTCAGCATAATGACATAACCACCGAGATTTGCAAGGTTTAGCTTAAAACTGATGTTCCCGTAACGAGGCCGTACAATACCTCTCCACGGAACCCCCATCATCACCGAATCGCTGTGAGGACAACATGAAAAGAAGACACTTCCTGCGACACCTGGGCGGCGGAGCTGTCATTGCCGGCGCTTCCCTGGCCGCCGGCTGCAAAGAAGCGCCCGAGGTCGATTGCGGTGCCGCCGCAACATCGTCGTTCAAGCCCTTAAAGTGGAAGATGGTGACCACCTGGCCGAAGAATTTCCCCGGGCTCGGTACTGGCGCCAACACGCTGGCACGGTTGATCACCGAAATGAGCGGTGGTCGTATCGAGGTAAAAGTCTATGGTGCGCGGGAACTGGTACCGGCTTTTGAGGTGTTCGACGCCGTTTCCCAGGGTACTGCCGAACTCGGCCACGGCTCGGCCTATTACTGGAAGGGCAAGAGCGAGGGCGCGCAGTTTTTTTCCACCGTCCCGTTCGGGCTGACGGCGGACGAAATGAATGCCTGGCTGTATCACGGCGGCGGCATGGAACTGTGGCGTGAACTCTACGAACCCTTTGGCCTGGTGCCGATGGCGGCGGGTAATACCGGTGTGCAGATGGCGGGCTGGTTCAACCGTGAAATCAATACGCTGGAGGATCTGAAGGGGTTGAAAATGCGTATCCCCGGGCTCGGTGGCGAAGTGCTGGCGCGGGCGGGCGGCACGCCGGTGAGTCTGCCCGGCGGCGAGTTGTTCACCTCACTGCAGTCCGGCGCCATCGACGCCACCGAGTGGGTCGGCCCCTACAATGACCTTGCTTTCGGACTCTACAAGGCGGCCAGGTATTACTATTACCCGGGCTGGCACGAGCCGGGTACGACGCTGGAAGCTATTGTAAACCGCAAGGCATTCGACACGCTGCCTGAAGACCTGAAGCAGATTGTGCAGAGCGCGGCGCGGGTGGTGAACCAGGAAATTCTCACCGAGTACGTGGCGCGCAACAACCAGGCGCTGCAGACCCTGGTTAACGAGCATCACGTGGATGTACGCAAGTTGCCGGATGAAGTGCTGCTGCGATTGCGCGACCTGTCTGACGAAGTGGTGGCGGAAATTGCCCGCAAGGACGAGTTGTCGCAGCGCGTGTATGCGTCGTTCCATGCGTTCCGGGAGCAGGTGATGTCCTGGAGTGCGATATCCGAGCAGGCCTACCTCAACGCAAGGGCGATGTAGCCTCAGGCCGGCGGAGCGACGTTCAGCACCGTCCAGTAGAGTTCCAGTTCCTGAATGGCGGAAAAGAACGCCCGGGTGTCGACCGGTTTGCGGATATAGCTGTTTGCACCGAGCTGGTAGCTGTCGATAATGTCGCGCTGCTCATCGGAGGTGGTGAGTACCACCACCGGTGTGGTGCGGGTGCGTTCCTCGCTGCGCAGACGCTTAAGCACGTCCAGCCCGTTCACACGCGGCATGTTGAGATCCAGCAGCGTTACCGTCGGTAGCGGATTCGGATCGCCGCTGGCGTCTTCGCTGAGCAGGTAGTCGAGCGCCTCCTGCCCGTCACGTTTAACGACGATCTGATTGGTTAAACGACTTTTTTTGAATGCGCGAAGCGTCAGTTCGATATCGTCGGGATTGTCGTCGACCAGCAAAATGACGCTGGTATTGCTATGGTGACTCACGGCGCCTCCCATCCTGTGTCCTGCCCGCCGCATTTGCCGTATTGCGCCGGGACAACGTTTTCAGACGCCTCCCTGCGCGCCTCTTTAACTACCTGCAGAACAAACCCTGGAGCGGGAGTTTACCCGCTATAGACCTGCGTGGGCAACCAGGTGGCCAGTGCCGGCCACATTGCGAGCAGTCCGAGCATCAGTAACTGAATGACAATGAACGGCATAACGCCGCGATAGATGTCCGCCGTGGTGACTTCCGCGGGGGCGACGCCGCGCAGGTAAAACAGTGCAAACCCGAATGGCGGTGTGAGGAAGGAGGTTTGCAGGTTGATGGCGATCATGACGCCCAGCCATACCGGGTCAAGGCCCATGGCCAGCAGCACCGGGCCTACGATCGGCACCACCACGAAGGTGATTTCGATAAAATCGAGCACAAAACCGAGCAGGAACATCACCAGCATTACCGCCAGCATGGCGCCGACTACCCCGCCCGGCAATTGGGTGAGCCAGTTCTCGATCAGTATGTCTCCGCCAAAGCCGCGGAATACCAGCGAAAATACTGATGCGCCGATGAGGATCAGGAACACCATACTGGATACTTTCAGCGTACTGCGGACTACCGCGCGCAGTACCGGGACGGTCAACTGCGCGCGGGTTGCCGCCAGCAGCATGGCGCCGACAGCACCGACCGAGGCGGCTTCGGTCGGTGTCGCCAGCCCGCCGAGGATGGAGCCGAGCACGGCGAGGATCAGCAGCAGTGGTGGCAACAGCGCCCTGAGCGTCATGATCAGCGTGGCTTGCGGCGCGTCGCCGCTGTGATGGGGCATGGCGGCCGGGCGCCAGCGTGCCACCCCGGCGAGATACAGCAGGTACAGTGCGACCAGCAGCAGGCCCGGTATCAGCGCGCCGGCGAACAGATCACCGACCGAGACCGTCTTCGGCGAATAAATACCCTGGCTGATCTGCGCCTGCTGATAGGCTGACGACAGCACGTCGCCGAGCAGCACCAGTACAATCGATGGCGGAATGATTTGCCCCAGTGTGCCGGAGGCGCAGATCGCGCCGGTTGCCACCCGCGCATCGTAGCCGCGCCGCAGCATGGTCGGCAGCGACAGCAGGCCCATGGTTACCACCGTGGCGCCGACGATACCGGTGCTGGCGGCCAGCAGCATGCCGACCAGCATCACCGAAAACCCCAGTCCGCCACGTCGCGCGCCGAACAACCCGGACATCGACTCCAGCAGGTCCTCGGCGATCCGGGAGCGCTCCAGCATGACCCCCATGAACACGAACAGCGGTACCGCCATCAGTGTCGGATTGATCATGATGCCGTAGATACGGTTGGGCAGGGCGTGCAGGTAGACCGGGTCGAAGTTGCCAAACCATTGTCCGGCAAAAGCAAAAATCAGTGCCGTGCCAGCCAGGGTGAAGGCTACCGGGTAACCGATCAGCAGGCACACGAAGACGGTGCCGAACATCCACAGCGCGATACCGCCTTCAACCATCGGCGGCGTCCGTCGGTCGCAGCAGTTCGCCGAGGCGGCGCAGCAGCTGGCTGATACCCTGCACGATCAACAGCAGTGTAGCCACCGGGATCAGCGTTTTCAGCAGGTAGACGAAGGGCAGGCCGCCGGCCTCGGGTGATCCCTCGCGTACCCGCCACGCCGCCTCCACGTAGTCGAGGCTCACCCACAGCAGGAAACCGCAGGTCGGCAGCAGGAATACCAGCGTGCCAAGAAGGTCGGCGATGGCCCTGCCGCGGTTGTTGAAATGCCGGTACAGCACATCGACGCGCACATGACCGTCGATTTTCAGGGTCCAGGCGGCGCCCAGCATGAACAGCGTGGCGTGCAGGTACAACGCCGACTCCTGCATGGCGATGGAGCCGGCGTCGAACTGGTAACGCAGTACCACGACCAGAAAGGTGACCAGCACCAGCGCCAGCGCCAGCCATGCGCTGGCGCGGCCGATATTGGTGCTGATGCGGTCGAGCCGGTCGGACAGTGACAGGAGGGTTGCAGGCGACATGGGCGCGGATTATACCGGGCGATACCTGTACACGGGCAAGTTGCAGCAGAAGGCGCCGCATCGGCGACGGTCGGGAGCGCGCCTACCAGCGGAACAGCACCCAGCTGGGGATCAGCAGATCCGGCTCGATTTCGGTCTGCCGGGTTTCCAGCGAACCATCACCGTCGGTGTCTATGAGGTAATAGGGCGGTGCGCCTTTCGGTGTGACCTTGATCATGTACAACTGCCCGTTCACCCGGTATTCCTCAATGGTCTTGTCATTGCGCTGGATGATGTTGACCTCGGGTTCGATCTGCTCCTGTTCACTGGCGCTGGGGGCGGGCGGCGGAGCGGTATTGGGCACTTTGGTTTCATCGATTGCAAAGGCCTGGCTGGCGAGCAGCAGGGCGGGTGGCAGGAAAAACCTGGCGGCGTTCGGCATGATGGCGTCCTTGAATACTGTTGCTCGCGCGAGGCGCTGATATCTGCATTTTCCAGCACTATGGCCGGGAATGCTACCATCTGCGCAAGATTCAACCGGGACACAACAGACCATGACCTCCGAACAACAGCCGCCGTTCATCATGGTGGACGGCTCTTCCTACCTGTACCGCGCATTCCACGCCCTGCCACCCCTGACCAGCTCGAAGGGTCAGGACACCGGCGCCATCTATGGCGTGGTCAACATGCTGCGCAAGCTGCTCGATACCTACCACCCGCAGCGCGTGGCGGTGGTGTTCGATGCAAAGGGCAGGACCTTCCGCGACGACCTCTACGAGGCCTACAAGGCCAACCGGCCGTCCATGCCGCCGGAGCTGTCCTCGCAGATCGAGCCGCTGCTGGAAATCGTGCGCGCCATGGGTCTGCCGCTGTTGCAGGTGCCCGGTGTCGAGGCGGACGACGTGATCGGCACGCTGGCGAAAAAAGCCAC
Source organism: uncultured Thiohalobacter sp. (assembly GCA_964433205.1). Lineage (GTDB taxonomy): Bacteria > Pseudomonadota > Gammaproteobacteria > DSM-19610 > DSM-19610 > Thiogranum. The sequence continues at coordinate 23,845 of CAYSRA010000013.1, forward strand.
AGCCGCCGGCTGGCACACGGTAATTTCCACCGGCGACAAGGACCTTGCCCAGCTGGTCAACCCGCAGGTAACGCTGATCAACACCATGAACGACACCGTGCTGGACGAGCACACCGTGGTGGAGAAGTTCGGCGTGCGCCCCGACCAGATTATTGATTACCTGGCGCTGGTGGGAGACGCCAGCGACAATATCCCCGGCGTACCCAAGGTCGGGCCCAAGACGGCGGCCAGGTGGCTGGCAAAGTACGGCACGCTCGACAACCTGATTGCGCACGCCGACGAGATCAAGGGCAAGGTCGGTGAAAGCCTGCGAGCCTCACTCGATCAGTTGGCGTTGTCGAAGCAACTGGCCACCATTCACTGCGACCTGGACCTGGATGTCGATCTCGACGACATGACCATAGGGCAGCCGGATACCGCGGCGCTGCGGCGCTGGTTCGAAGAACTCGAATTCCGCACCTGGCTCCGGCAGCTCGATGGTGCCGGAAAGCATGATGACCCCCCGCAAGCCGATGACCCCCCGGCACTGACGACCGACTACCAGACCATCCTCACCCGGGATGAACTCGATGTCTGGCTGGAACGGCTGCGCAGCGCGGATCTGATCGCTTTTGACACTGAAACCACCAGCCTTGATTACATGCAGGCGGAAGTGGTCGGGCTGTCGTTCGCCGTCGAGCCGGGCCAGGCCGCCTATCTGCCTGTGGCCCACGATTACCCGGGCGCGCCGGACCAGCTGGACCGTGACGAGGTTTTCCGCCGGATCGGGCCCTTGCTGGCCGACCCGTCGGTTCCCAAACTCGGTCACCATCTGAAATACGACCGCAGTGTGCTGGCCAATCACGGCGTGGCGCTGAATGGCATTGTCTATGACACCATGCTGGAATCCTACGTGCTGGACAGTACCGCCAGTCGTCATGACCTGGACTCCCTGTGCCGGAAATACCTCGGACACACCAATATCAAGTTCGAGGACGTCGCCGGCAAGGGCGCCAAACAGATCACCTTCAACCAGGTGCCGCTGGAAACCGCTGCGCCCTACGCCGCGGAAGATGCCGACATGACCCTGCGGCTGCATCAGAAACTGTGGCCGAAACTCGAAGCCGAACCGCGCCTGCGCGAACTGTACGAAACGCTGGAGTGCCCGTTGATCCCGGTGCTGGGCGATATCGAGCGCACCGGCGTCAAGGTCGACGTGGAGATGCTCAAACAGCAGGGCCGGGAACTGGCCGAGCGCATGCAGGAGGTGGAGGCACGGGCGCACGCACTGGCCGGCGAGCCGTTCAATCTGGGTTCACCCAAGCAGATACAGGCCATCCTGTTTGACAAGCAGCGTCTGCCGGTACTGGCCAAGACGCCCAAGGGGGCGCCGTCCACCGCCGAACCGGTGCTGCAGGAACTGGCGCTGGACTACCCGCTGCCGAAACTGATCCTGGAATACCGCTCATTGAGCAAGCTCAAGTCGACCTACACGGACAAGCTGCCACAGCAGGTAAATCCGCGCACCGGGCGCGTGCATACCTCCTACCACCAGGCGGTGGCGGCGACCGGCCGTCTGTCTTCTTCCGACCCGAATCTGCAGAACATCCCGGTGCGCACCGCCGAGGGCCGGCGTATTCGCCAGGCGTTTATTGCCGAGCCGGGTGCGCTGGTACTGGCGGCCGATTACTCGCAGATCGAACTGCGGATCATGGCCCATCTGTCCGGCGACGAGGGTCTGGTGCAGGCCTTTGCCCGCGGCGAGGATATTCACCGCGCCACCGCGGCTGAAGTGTTCGGCGTGGCGCCGGAGCAGGTCAGCAGCGATCAGCGACGCTCCGCCAAGGCCATCAACTTTGGGCTGATCTACGGTATGTCCGCGTTCGGTCTGGCAAAACAGCTGGGTATCGACCGGGGCGAGGCACAGAAATATGTCGATCTCTACTTTGAGCGCTATCCCGGCGTGAAGGCCTACATGGAATCGACCCGCGAACTGGCGCGTGAGCAGGGCTATGTCGAGACCCTGTTCGGCCGGCGCCTGTACCTTCCGGATATCCGTGCACGTAACATGCAGCGCCGGCAGGCGGCGGAACGTACCGCCATCAATGCGCCCATGCAGGGGACGGCCGCCGATATCATAAAAAAAGCCATGCTATCTGTGGATGAATGGATTAAAACGAAAGCATGCGACGTCAAGATGGTTATGCAGGTACACGATGAACTGGTGTTTGAAGTTTCTGAAACCGACGTACCGGCTGCACGACAGGAAATCTGTCGGCGCATGGAAAATGCCGCGGTACTTTCCGTGCCATTGAGGGTCGATGCGGGTGTCGGCGCCAACTGGGATGAAGCGCACTAGACCTGTATTCAGGGTTTGTTGTGTGTACTTCGGTTGGAAGGAACAAAACCGCTGACTGAGAAGGTTGTATCGATCGTACCAATCAATTTTTTTTATTGGCTACTGGTTTACTACACATCAGGGTATGACCTGTTCTATAGTTACGCTATAGAGCGAGAAAATCTTGGTATATTGAAGGGGGCTTGATCAAACTGTATCAATCTTGAACCAAAGATGTAGTCCAGCGACTGGAGCGTTGTTGGCGTTACGCTCCCCGTTCGATCAAGGAACGGGAATTCCTCCAACCCGGTTTCCCCAAGCCGGGTATTCTTAACCCCGGTGCTTCCCCCCTTGCACTCCGGGGTTTTTTTTTGCCCGCAGGAAAAATATTTCTGACGATATGTCAGTTACCCAACCAACTATCGATCACCTTTCGCGCTTCATCGACACCGGTTTTTTTCAGCGAGGAAAACAGTTGAATACTGGCGTCGGGGTGAAACTCCGCCAGCCGCTTGCGCACCGCCAGCAGACTGTTGGTGGCGGGGCCACGTTTCAGTTTGTCGGACTTGGTCAGCAGCACGTGTACCGGCAGGTCGACATCGGCACACCAGCGCAACATCTGCTGATCGTAGTCGGTCAGGGGATGACGGCAGTCCATGAGCATGACCAGACCGCGTAGTGACGCACGGGTTTGCAGATAGTCCACCATGCTGCGCTGCCACTTGTCCTTCATCGCCTGCGGTACCTTCGCGTAACCGTAGCCGGGCAGGTCGACCAGCCGCTGGCCGCTGGCCAATGCAAAGAAATTGATCTGCTGGGTGCGCCCCGGCGTCTTGCTGGTACGCGCCAGCGCTTTCTGGTCGGTCAGGGTGTTCAGCGCGCTGGACTTGCCGGCGTTGGAGCGGCCGGCAAAGGCGACTTCGGCGCCTTCGTCTGCGGGCGCGAGCGCTGCATCGGGGACGCTGGTGAGGAAACTTGCAGTACGATAATCAAGGGCCATGCCGGCTATTGTCGCACACCTCCCGGCAACGGGAGAACGCACACGGGCCGGCATACCGTGACGCCGAGCCTGAATTCCTTAAGATTTCGTTAGCCGTGAAAATCTCTTTCGCGTGCGGGGCACGACTGAGTTTTCCCGTTAAAACGGGTAGTTAGTCTGGCTTGCGGCTCTCCGCAGGGTTCTCTCCCGGGGCGTTTTTCAGTTGACCTGAAACGGGCTCACTGGTATACAGTTGGGCTCTTTTTTGGGTGGTGATCCGCGATCAGCGGGTGGCGCTCCTTCCATCGTGTTTCCTGGAGAATGTAACGACATGAACAAGTGGCTTGTTTTAGCAGCAACGATATCACTGGCGGCCGGCACGGCGCCCGCCACGGCGGCAGGCGATGCCGCGGCAGGCAAGGCAAAGTCCGGAACCTGTGCCGGTTGTCACGGCATGGACGGTAACAGCGCCAATCCCGAGTGGCCGAACCTGGCCGGGCAGCACGCCAAGTACCTGGAGAAGCAGCTCAAGGATTTCAAGGCCGGCACCGATCGCAGCAACCCCACCATGGCCGGTATGGTCGCCGCGCTGAGCGAAGCAGACATGGCTGATCTTGCAGCCTACTTCTCCAGTCTTCCGCGCAAGGTAGGTGCTGCTGACAAGTCGCTGGTTGAACTCGGCCAGAAAATCTACCGTGGCGGCAACCCGGCTACCGGCGTTGCCGCCTGTATCGGCTGTCACGGACCGACCGGCGCCGGCAACCCGGCGGCGAACTTCCCGGCACTCAGTGGCCAGCACGCGAAATATGTTGAAAACCAGCTGAAGGCCTTCAGGTCCGGACAGCGCAAGAACGATGCCGGCAAGATGATGCGCAGCATCGCGTCGAAAATGACCGACGAGGAAATCAAGGCGGTCGCGTCTTATGTGCAGGGTCTGCACTGAGACTTTTCTTCGCAGGTAAAAATGAGAGGGCGGCCCATTGGGCCGCCCTTTTTATTGGTAGAATGTGCAACGCATGAAGTCATCCGCACAGCGCCGCACCACCCGCCAGCGCCACACCCCGGTAGCGCTGGAATTTCTGGGTTCCATGAACCTCGCCATCACCCTGCTGGTGGCTATCGCTATCGCCTCAGTGGTCGGCACGGTACTGCAACAGAACCAGCCGTACCAGGACTACCTCATCAAATTCGGGCCATTCTGGTTCGAGGTTTTCAACACGCTGGGCCTGTACGACGTGTACGGTGCCGGCTGGTTTCTGGCGATTCTCGCCTTTCTCGTGTTGTCCACCAGCGTGTGTATCTGGCGCAACACGCCGAACATGTTGCGCGAAATGCGCAATTTCCACCTCAACGTGCGCTACCAGTCGCTCAGGGCATTCCGTCAGCAGCGTGAGTGGGAGGCCGAGGCCGAGCCGCCGGCGCTGCAGAAGGCGCTGGCCGGGTGGCTGCGCGGGCTGGGTTACCGCACCCGGATGCAGAACCAGGACGGACACTACCTCCTCGCGGCCATCAAGGGTCGTTACAGCAAGTTCGGCTACTTTTTCACCCACATTGCGATTGTGGTGATTTGCGTGGGTGCGCTGTTCGACAGTGGCCTGCCGCTGATGCTGCGCGAGGCAAGCGGCAAACTGAAGCCGGAAACCCGCGATATCCCGGCAGCGGAGGTGCCGGCGATCAGCCGTTTGCCGGTCAGTAACCCGAGCTTCCGCGGTTCGGTGCGTATTCCGGAAGGTAGTTCAGCCAACATTGTGTTTCTTCAGCTGCGCGACGGTTACCTGGTGCAACCGTTGCCGTTCACCGTCGAGGTGAAGGACTTTCGTATCGAGCACTATGCCACCGGCCAGCCCAAATCGTTCGAAAGCGATCTGGTTATCCATGATCCTGAACGCGACGAGCCGCTGGAACACACCATTGCGGTCAACCATCCATGGATCTACAACGGCTACGCGATCTACCAGGCCAGCTTCAGCGACGGCGGCACCGGCCTGACGCTCGACGCCTGGCCGTTGCGGGCCGGCGATATCCGGCCGCAGCGCATTTCCGGCAAGGTGCTGGGCAGCCGCAGGATCGACACGCCGGACGGCCCGATGACGCTGGAATTCACGGATTTCCGCATGTTCAACATCAATCCGGTGATCGACGGGAACGGCAAGGAACAGCAGAAGAACTTTGGTCCCAGTTTCACCTTCAGATTGCGCGATGCCGCCGGGCAGGCGCGCGAGTACCAGAACTACATGCTGCCGGTGGAGTTTGATGGACGGATGTTCATACTCAGTGGCGTGCGCGAGTCGCAGGCGGAGCCATTCCGTTACCTGCATATCCCGGTCGACGACCAGGGCGGCATCGAGCGGTTTCTGCGTTTCCGCGCCATGCTGTTCGACGACGACCGTGTACGGGCCATCGTGCGCCGGACCACGGACCAGAGTTTTGGCCAGATCCAGCTCGATGTGCCGGTCAAACAGGAGCAGGTGGTCAAGTCCATGCTGGGCCTGGTCGGCCAGTTCCGTAGCGGCGGCTTCGAGGCCATCGCTGAAATGGTCAATGAGCGCGTGCCGGCGCAGCGGCGGGAGTCCGTGCTGAAGGCCTACTTCAAGGTATTGCAGACGATACTCGGCGAAGCCTACATGGAACTCCTGCGCGGAGAGGGTGTCGATTTGTCACAGGGCATGCGACGCGAGGATGCCCTGTTTTTTGATGAGTCGCTGACCGCGGCGGTGGCACTGGGCGCTTATGGATCACCGTTCTACCTTCAGCTGAGGGAGTTCGACTTTGTCCAGGCTTCCGGCCTGCAGATCGCGCGCGCGCCGGGAAAAAATGTGGTGTACTTTGGTTTTGCCCTGTTGAGCGTGGGTGTCTTCCTGATGTTCTACGTGCCAAACCGCAAGGTGTGGTTCTGGATCGAACGGCGCGGTGAGACAAGTCGTATACTGGCGGCCGGCACCGGGCATCGCCACCAGCGTGATTTCGAGCGCGAGTTTGAAACCATGTGCGCACAGCTCGATGCGCGCTGGAAAACGGTAACGAGGTAATCAGCATGTCTGTCACACAACAGGAACTGCTCCACGGGCTGGAACGCCCCTCGTTCCGGAAGCAGCTCACCCTGGTCGACTGGCTGTGGGCCGTGCTGGTCGCAGCGGGTAGCGGTTATGCGTGGTCGCGCTATCACACGCTGATGGACGATTACGAAACGGGCATTCTGTTCGGCTCCGGGCTGGCGCTGATCGCATTTGGCTGGGTGTGGAAGGCCATACGCCTGCTGGCGCTGGTGGTGGCCGGGCTGAGTCTGTTTGCGATCGATCTCTATGGCAGTTCGTTGCAGAACGCCGGGAGCAGTTTCTTCCTGAAATTCCTGTTCTCCAGCCAGTCCGCCATTATGTGGATGAGTGCGCTGTTTGTGGCCGCGACCGTGACGTATTTCGCCGCACTGATCTCGCGCTCCGACTTTACCGGCAAGGTCGCCGGCAGCATGACCTGGGCCGCGGTGGTGATGGGCTTCACCGGCATGATGGTGCGCTGGCGCGAGTCTTACCTGATGGGCGCGGATATCGGTCACATCCCCGTCAGCAACCTTTACGAAGTGTTCATCCTGTTCTGCCTGATTACGGCGCTGATCTATCTTTTCTACGAGGGCCGTTACCACACCCGCGCCATGGGCGGCTTCGTACTGCTGGTGATCTCCGCAGCGGTGGCGTTCCTGCTATGGTATGCGTTCAGCCGCGACGCGCACGAAATACAGCCGCTGGTTCCGGCGCTGCAGAGTTACTGGATGAAAATCCACGTGCCGGCCAACTTCATCGGCTACGGGGCGTTCGCGCTGGCGGCGATGATCGGTGTGGTCTGGCTGGCGCGCGCGCGCGCCGACCGCGTCGCGCCGCAGGGTTTCATCGCCACCCGCCTGCCTCCCACTGACATGCTCGACGATGTCATGTACAAGGCCATCGCGCTGGGCTTTGCTTTCTTCACGGTGGCGACCATACTCGGCGCGCTGTGGGCGGCCGAGGCGTGGGGCGGCTACTGGTCATGGGATCCCAAGGAAACCTGGGCGTTGATCGTGTGGCTGAATTATGCCGCGTGGCTGCACATGCGCCTGACCCGGGGCTGGCGCGGTGCGCCGCTGGCCTGGTGGTCGGTTATTGGCCTGTTTGTCACACTGTTCGCATTCCTTGGCGTTAATATGTTTCTATCGGGGTTACATTCCTACGGTGAACTGTAAGGTGGAGAAAAAAATGAAAAATGTATTTCGACTGCTGGTTCTGATGCTGTTTGCTCCGCTGGCGTTCGGGGCAACCTGGCAGGAAGGCGTCCACTACCAGAGACTGGCCGCTGTTCAGCCGACCGATACCGGCGACAAGATCGAGGTGCGGGAACTGTTCTGGTACGGCTGCCCGCATTGTTACCATCTTGAGCCGGAACTGCGCGAGTGGCTGAAAAAGAAACCGGACGATGTAGCGTTTGTGCGCATGCCGGCGGTGCTGGGTCCGCAGTGGGCGCTGCTGGCGCGAGCCTACTACACCGCTGAAGTGCTGGGCGTTCTGGACAAGGTTCACGATCGTATTTTCGAGCGCATCCACAAGGAGCGCAAGCGTATCCGTACGGCCGATGACGTGAAGGCGATTTTTGTCGAGCAGGGTGTCGCGGAAGCGGATTTTGACAACGCTTTCAACTCATTCGCTGTCGTGACAAAAACCAACCGGTCGCGGCGGGTGCGGGAAATGTACGGCATTACCGGTGTCCCGACATTTATCGTCAATGGCAAGTACCGCACCAGCGCCACCATGGCGGGTGGAAACCGGCAGATGCTGGAGGTCGTCGATTACCTGGTCGAACAGGAGCGAAAAGCTGCTGGAAAATAACAGGCCGGTGTCTGGTCCATCCCGTAGCGCAGGCTGCCGTTCAACAGGACTGCTGACATGAATGCTGCCCAGCTTTTCGTGAAGTGCCTGGAGAACGAAGGCGTCGAATACATTTTCGGCGTGCCGGGCGAGGAAAATCTCGACGTCATGGATGCGTTGCTGGATTCCAGTATCCGCTTTATCACCACGCGCCACGAACAGGGCGCGGCGTTCATGGCGGACGTGTACGGGCGCCTGACCGGCCGGGCCGGTGTCTGTCTGTCGACACTGGGGCCGGGTGCGACCAACCTGGTCACCGGTGTGGCCGACGCCAACATGGACCACGCGCCGGTGGTGGCGATCGCCGGCCAGGCGGGTACCAACCGCCTGCACAAGGAATCGCACCAGGTACTGGACCTGGAAGCCATGTTCCGTCCGATTACCAAATACACCTCGCGGGTACTGGCACCGGAAGTGATCCCGGAAGTCATCCGCAAGGCGTTCAAGGTGGCACAGTCGGAAAAGACCGGTGCGGTGTTCATCGAGTTTCCCGAGGACATCGCCAAGCTGCCGGCAGTATCGAAACCGTTGCCGGTCAATTCCCCGTTTCCACCCGAGCCGCCGCAGCAACAGGTGGAACGCGCCGCGGTACTGATATCCAAAGCGCGCAACCCGATGATACTCGCGGGTAATGGCGTGGTGCGCGCCGGTGCCTGGAAGCATCTCGCGGATTTTGCCGAGCAGTTGAATATCCCGGTGGCCAACACCTTCATGGCCAAGGGTGTCACGCCGTTCCGCAACCGCACTACGCTGGCCAGCGCCGGCCTGCAGGCCAATGACTACATCAGCTGCGGGTTCAGTCGTGCCGACGTGATCATATGCGTCGGTTACGACCTGGTGGAGTACCACCCCTACCTGTGGCACCCGACCCGTGACCGCACCATCATCCACATCGACCGCACCCAGGCCGAGGTGGACGAGCACTACAACGTCACCGTCGGCGTACTCGGTGATATCAAGCACACGCTGATGCGTATCGCCGCGCTGGCGACACCGCACCAGGGCCACCTGATGCGGCCGCTGCGCGAGGCATTGATCGAGGAGATGAACCGTCACCGCGACGACACCGGGTTCCCCGTCAAGCCGCAAAAAATCATCTGGGACCTGCGCACCGTGCTGAACCTCGATGACATCGTTGTCTGTGACGTCGGTGCGCACAAGATGTGGATGGCGCGCATGTTCCGTTGTGAGGAGCCGAATACCTGTATCATTTCCAACGGTTTCGCCAGTATGGGCATCGCCGTGCCGGGCGCCATCGCCGCCAAGATGGTTTCGCCGGACCGTGCGGTGGTGGCGGTGACCGGTGATGCCGGGTTTTTGATGAATTCGCAGGAGATCGAGACCGCAATGCGGCTCGATGTGCCGATTGTGATCCTGATCTGGAACGACAGCGGCTACGGGCTGATCGAGTGGAAACAGATGCACCAGTTCCAGCGCCCGTCGCACGTCAGCTTCAATAACCCGGATTTCGTGAAATATGCGGAATCTTTCGGTGCCAGGGGCTATCGCGTCGAGGCGCCGGGGCAGTTACAGAGTATACTCAAGGAAGCGCTGGCGCAGCCGACGCTGAGTATTATCGACTGCCCCGTAGACTACAGCGAAAACCTGAAACTGACTGAACAGCTGGGCAACCTGGTTTGCCCCATTTGATACCGATATGTCGCGTAATGCCACATCGTTGCACCACGAGCCCCGGCGCACCCTGCGCCTGCTCAGCTATAACATTCAGATTGGTATCCACACACGGAATTACCGGCACTACCTGACGCACAGCTGGAAACATGTGCTGCATCACCCGCAACGCTTCGCCAACCTGGACCGTATTGCAGTACTGATGAGTGGTTACGATGTTGTCGGCGTCCAGGAAGCAGACGCCGGCAGTGCGCGCAGCGGTTACGTAAACATCACCGAGTATCTCGCCCACAGGGCGGGCTTCCCGTACTGGGACGACCAGACCAACCGGCGCATTGGCCGTTTTGCGCGCCACAGCCTGGGCGTGTTGAGTCGCTACAAGCCGAGTGGTATTACCGAGCACCGCCTGCCGGGCAGGATTCCCGGCCGTGGCGCCATGGCAGTGCGCTACGGTGACGGCGAGGAATCACTGGTCGTGCTCATTGTCCATCTCGCGCTCAGCCAGCGCGGGCGCATGAACCAGCTGGACTACCTGGGCGAGTTGATCAACGAGTATCGCCACGTGGTGCTGATGGGCGATATGAACTGTCGTTCCGAGAGCCCGGAGATCGAGCGCCTGATCGACAAGACGCTGATGACCGAACCGCTGCATGGTATGAATACCTTTCCGAGCTGGCGGCCGAAGCGCAACATCGACCACATCCTGGTGACACCGACCGTGCAGGTCGAGCGCGCCGAAGTGCTGGACTACCCGTTATCCGACCACTTGCCCATGAGCATGGAAATCGTTCTGCCGGATACTGTCAGGCTCAATACATAGGGGGCGCCGGCGTGGAAGAAGAAAAACTACAGCAAGAGGTCGAGCAGTGGAAGCGTAAATACCTCGACTACCTCGAGGAAAGCGAGCGCAGGGAAAAGCAGTGGAAAGACAGTGACGAGTTGTTGCGCAAGACCATCTCCCGCCTGACCCTTGCCGCCGACGGTCTCGATGAAACGCTCGACCGCCAGTTGCGCGATCTGCGCGATGCGATTCGCGACCACGGCAGTACCTCGCAGCTACGTAGCCGGATCGACGAGATGTCGAAGACGCTGGTCAAGCTGGACAACGTTGGCCCGAAACGGGACGAGACACCGGACGCGCCTGCGGCACCCGCCGAAGTGTCCGGAGGGTTCTTCAAACGGTTGTTCAGGTCGCCAGCAAAGCAGGCCCCGGTTTCCGATGTAACCGCCACCCCTCCACGTGGTGGCAGCAACGACCGTGGCGCTTCGACAGAAACCGTACGCGATATCCTGGTTCAGTTGCTTGAACGACTGACGCTTCCTGACGAATTCTCCTGGCATGTCGAACGTATCCGCGCGCACATTCTGAACATGGACGCCGGCAGTCGGTGGGATAGCGTGCTGGGTGAGATCGCTGACCTGGTGCAGGCGATACGCGCCCAGTCGCTGAAGGAAAAGCAGAGTATTGAGGAATTTCTCAAGCAACTGGGTGAACGTCTGCAGGAGGTCGATCAGCAGTTGTCACAGAGCGAAGCCTATTATGACGATACGCTGGAAGCCGGCGAGCAGTTCGACAATCGCGTCAAGCAGGAGATCAGCGGCATCGGTGACAGCGTCCGCGATGCGACGGACCTCGGCCAGCTCAAGCAGGTTGTGAAGTTTCGGCTGGACACCATCCTTGAACAGATGTCGCAGTACCGCGAAATCGAGCAGCAACGCTACGATCAGGCCAAGCAGGAAATCGCTGCCATGGGCGAGCGCATGAAGGACATGGAATCGGAAACCGAGGCGCTGCGTTCACGCATCGATATCGAGCGCGTGCAGGCCAAGACCGATGCATTGACCGGCATACCCAACCGCTTGGCCTGGGAAGAGCGCTTCGAGCAGGAAGTTGCGCGCTGGAAGCGTTTCGGTACCCCGCTGGTGCTGGTGGTGTGGGACGTCGATTATTTCAAGAACGTCAACGACCGCTTCGGGCACAAGGCCGGGGACAAGGTGCTGCGCACCATTGCGCATGTACTTGCGGACAATGTGCGTGAAACTGATTTTGTCGCGCGCTATGGCGGGGAGGAATTCGCGCAGCTGATGACAGGATCATCGCTGGAAGAGTGTCTGCCGGTCATCGAGAAGCTGCGCGCCGCCATCGAGACAACCGGTTTTCATTTTCGTGATGAGCGCGTCACCATCACCGCGTCCTGCGGACTGACTGACTTCCGCGATGGCGACACGCCCGACCAGTGCTTCGAACGTGCGGACAAGGCGCTTTACCGGGCCAAGGACGCCGGGCGTAACTGCTGCGTCAGCGCCTGAAGCCAGCCCCCGCCACCGACTTGTCCCGCGCCACCGGGGCTACCAGTGTCGCCTGTTGTATTGCTGATAACGAAATCAATCGGAGAAAATTATGTGCAAACTATGCTGGACTGCGGTTTTTGTCCTGGCGCTGATATCGGCGGGGGTGATTTACAAATTTGTGCTTCAGGGCAAGGTTGCGGAGAGCAGCGATGGGCGGACCGCTATCCTGCTCGAACCGGCGGAAAGAGACCTGGTGTTGTCGGAGATGCGTACGTTTCTGCAAAGCGTGCAACAGATCACTGACGCGATCACACACGATGACATGGAGCGGGTGGTGGTGGCAGCGCGCAAGTCCGGCCTGAGTGCGCAGCGCGCCGTTCCCGGTTCGCTGGTCGGAAAGTTGCCACTGTCATTCAAGCAGCTGGGGTTCGATACGCATTCAAAATTCGACGAGCTGGCGCTCGATGCTGAATCCCTGGAAGACCCGGGTCATGCCCAGTCGCAGTTGGCAACGCTGCTTGAAAATTGTGTGACCTGTCACGCGGCGTACCGGTTCGACGTTAGCCGGTAGCGATATCCGCCCGCGAACAGGGCGTGGTTACGGACAGCTCTCCAGTTCCACCTCGTCGGCAACGCCGTCGGGCGGCGGTGCGTTGTCATCCTGAACCTTTACGACGCAACCTGTTGCCAGTTTGGCGTAGAACCCGCTGCGGGTAAGCGAACCGGTCTCGTCTTCAAAGCTCGTGTTGCTGTCCGTGCCGAAGCTTACCCCCAGCAGGGTGAAGCTGGTGTCGGGGACAAAGCTGTCGACGGGCGCCTCCAGGATATCGTCATCGATGCTGTTGCGACGAATTTCGGATGCGACCACAGGAACCATCGGGTCGGTGCTGAGAAAGCCGCGAATTTCCAGGAAGTCGCCGATGTTGATGTGCGACAGCATCATATTGGTTGCTGCGCCGGTCCTGTCCTCCATCTGTGTCTGGTTGTTGAGCTGGACCGTTACCGTGTCGCCGCTGGCGAACTGCAGCGTGACCGTATTGGCACTCGCGTCCTTTGCCGACACGGTTGCCTCCAGCTTGATATCGTTGCCGCGGGCCTCGACTCGGGTAGCAATCAGGGTCGAGCCGCTGATCGTGCCTTCGACCTCGACCTTGACACCGTTGTCGATCTGCAGCGAGCCCGGCTCCAGTGTGGCGGTGCTGGCATCGACCCGCTGACCATCGACCCTGAAACCGTTCAGGTTGCCGGTAAAGTGTGTGACCAGGCCCTCGATGCTCGCCTCGTCGCCGTCGCTGCCGATATTGGCGTCCTCCGGTTCGATACGGTCCGCGTCGATCGCAGTGGATGACTGAAGTATGCCGCGGACTTCAACCAGGTCTCCGTTGGAAACCGTGCCGCCGGGCATGTCGCTCAGGTCGGCGCCAGGCTGAATCGTCACCGTGATCCCGTTGACGGTGAAGGTGTCTCCGCCGTTCGAGGCGCCACCTGCCGGTGTCGTGCCGGACACGGTGCCGTGAATCTCGACCGTCGTAGTGCCAAGCGCCAGTGTCCCACGGAATTTTGCGTAGGTTGCGTGCAGTACGCCGCTGTTGTCGAAGAACCCGCTCAACTCCACCACGTCGTTGTTGGTCAGCGTGTTGAAGTCCTTGCTGCCGCTGAATGTGGTTGTGGCAGAATCGATCAGAACAGGTATCCCGAATATCGTAAAGGTACGGGTGACATCTGCCGGACCGGGAGTGAGTGGCAGGATGCCGGTGATCGGACCGTCGATGTCGTCGTCGTAGACAATCTGCGTGGCATTGCCCTGCGCCCCGTTCACAGCGCCGGTCACCTTGACGACCATGCCGAGTTCAAGGTTGCTCTGGCAATTGGTGCCAGTGCTGTCATTGCCATCGATGATGCAGGTTGCCGTATCGATGTCGAAGAACTCGATGCCGTTGACGAACACGCTGCCAAACGCAGTGATGGTGCCGCTGGCGATCTGCCCGGTGCCGCCAATGCCTGCTGTAGTGCCGCCGCCCCCGGCGCCGCCGCCGCAGCCTGCCAGCGCACTGGCGAAAATGATCAACGCGGATCGCATGACATTATGAAAAGCGCACATTACGGCTTCTCCCTCTTCGAGTTCGGTTCGTAGTAATAGATGCCAACGCTGACATAACGGCCTGCGTCGGACTCGTCTTTGCTGACCTCGTGTTCCGCGAGCCAGGCATCAAATTCTTCCAGCAGCAGCTGGGACTTTTTCGCCGCCAGGGTCCTGAATTTGGCGACCGCATCCGGGCGGACCCGATGGTTCGACACCTTGCGCTGGAAATGCAGCTGGTCTTCCGGCGCGGTCAGGTTGTGATCGATGGTGGCGATCAGCTCGGCGCTGTCCTTGCCAAGGATAGTCAGTTTCTCGGTCGGATCGTTGCCGGGCAGGTAGGCGCGGCGCACCAGCCGTACATGGTCGCCCTGGTTCCCGACGCCTGCCGCCGTGGTTGGTGCGGTCGGCCACCGATGGGGAGTCATGGCCGTGTGTGCTGCCGTGCAGCGTG
>CAYSRA010000014.1:0-36715 GCA_964433205.1 uncultured Thiohalobacter sp.
CGGCGCCCTGGAGCTGCTGATGCCGGTGGTGCAGCCCGCCGAACTGTGGCAGGAATCCGGGCGCTGGGAACAGTACGGGCCGGAACTGCTGCGCTTTCGCGACCGCCACAACCGCGAATTCTGCATCGGCCCCACCCACGAGGAAATCATCACCGACCTGGTGCGCCGCGAGGTGCGCAGCTACAAGCAACTGCCCCTCAACTACTACCAGATCCAGACCAAGTTCCGCGACGAGATCCGGCCGCGCTTCGGCATCATGCGCGCGCGCGAATTCCTCATGAAGGACGCCTACTCCTTCCACATCGACGAGGACTCGCTGAACCGGACCTACCAGCAGATGTACGACACCTACACGCGCATCTTCACACGCCTGGGCCTGGATTTCCGCGCGGTGCGCGCCGACAGCGGCTCCATCGGCGGCGCGCTGTCGCACGAATTCCACGTGCTGGCCGATTCCGGCGAGGACGCCATTGTGTTCTCCAGCGAAAGCGACTACGCCGCCAACCTGGAACTGGCCGAGGCACTGCCGCCCGAAGGCGAACGCCCGGCGCCCGCGCAGGACATGCAGACCGTCGACACGCCCGGCGTGCACAGCATCGACGAGGTCAGCAAAGCGCTCGGTGTAAAACCCGAACAAACCCTGAAAACCCTGCTGGTGGAAGGCGCCGACGGCGGTGTGGTGGCCCTGTGCCTGCGCGGCGACCACAGCCTCAACGAGGTCAAGGCGGAAAAACTCGACGCCGTGGCGCAACCGCTGACGCTGGCCAGCGACGAACAGATCCGCGCGGCCGCCGGCTGCGGGGCCGGCTCGCTGGGACCGGTGGGCCTGGAGATCCCGGTCATCGCCGACCACGCCGCCGCGCATCTGGCCGACTTCGTGTGCGGCGCCAACGTCGACGGCAAGCACCTCACTGGTGTCAACTGGGGCCGCGACTGCCCGGAACCACAGGTCGCCGACATCCGCAACGTGGTCGAGGGCGACCCCAGCCCGGACGGCAAGGGCGTGGCGAAGATCGCACGCGGCATTGAGGTCGGGCATGTGTTCCAGCTCGGCGACAAGTACAGCCGCGCCATGAACGCCACCGTGCTGGACAAGAACGGCAAGGAAATTGTCATGCAAATGGGCTGTTACGGCATCGGCGTGTCGCGCGTAGTGGCCGCCGCCATCGAGCAGAACCACGACGAGCGCGGCATTCTCTGGCCGCCGGCGCTGGCACCCTTCCAGGTGGCGCTGCTGGGCATGAACCGCAAGAAGTCGCAACGCGTACGCGAGGCCTGCGACGCGCTCTATGAGGAACTGCTGGCCGCCGGCATCGACGTCATTTATGACGACCGGGAGGTAAGGCCCGGGGTCATGTTTGCCGATATGGAGCTTATCGGCATTCCACATCGGGTGGTGATTGGTGAAAAAAATCTGGACAAGGGACTGGTGGAGTACAAGGCGCGCGCCGGCGGCGACAACCAGGACGTGGCGCGTGACGAGATCGTTGCCTTCCTCAAAGCACAGCTGGGATAACTGCGTCCGGGCTGCGGGCCGTCTGCTGCCTGTCCTCGCCCTGCTCTGTGGCAGCCTGGCCAACGCCGCTACCCAGGAACGCCCCGATGCGGAAATGCGCGCGCTGCTCATCGATGCCGTGCAATCCTCGGACAGTTTTGGCGACCGCTTCGACGCCGAAGTCTGGTTGACCGACATGTCGAAGCGGCTCGCCCGCAAGGTGCCCGACCCCGAAGAGCGCCTGCACATCCTCAAGACAGTTCACTATGAAGCCACCCGCGCCGGCCTGCCACCGGAGCTGGTACTGGCACTGATCGAAGTGGAAAGCAATTTCGACCACTTCGCCATCTCCAGCGCCGGCGCGCGCGGCCTGATGCAGGTCATGCCCTTCTGGCTGGAAGAAATCGGCCGCCCCGATGACGACCTGTTCGACATCCACACCAACCTGCGCATTGGCTGCACTATCCTGCGCCTCTACCTCGACCGCGAAAAAGGCGACCGCACCCGCGCCCTCGCCCGCTACAACGGAAGCGTCGGCAAAGTCTGGTATCCCCAACGCATCTACCGCGCCCTCTCGAAACGCTGGTACCGTCTCTAGAACCAAAAAGGGGACGAAAGGGACGAAAGGGGACGGAGGGATTTAATTTTAGTCAGTTGTAAACCACCCTCAGCGAGGGGGAGCCTGGAGCCAGGGCATGTGCAAACACGGCCCCTCCGCTACCTTTCTTCGGATTTTCCGACCATTTTTCCGACTTACACAGAACATGGAACGCGCTGTAGATGGTTTACAACTGACTAAAATTAAATCCCTCCGTCCCCTTTCGTCCCCTTTTTTCCTTTTTTCTCCCCCTTTTTCTTTTTACGCTTTTTATCCTTTTTACCTTTCTTTTACAGGACGTAGAGGAGCATGGCGAGAAAGTGGGCGATGCTGCCGGCCAGCACAAACAGGTGCCAGATGCCGTGGGCGTGTTTCATTTTTTCATCGTTGACATAAAAAACAACGCCGCCGGTGTAGAACACACCACCCAGCACCAACAGAAACAGACCACCACCGGGCAGGGCCCGGGTCAGCGGGTATATGGCAATCAGGATAAGCCAGCCCATCAACAGGTAGATAACCAGCTGGATGGTGCGCGAGCCTTCCCGGTGCAAACCATCCACGATGATGCCGATGATCGCCAGTCCCCAGATAACACCAAAAAGGGACCACCCCCAGGCACCACGCAGAGTCACCAGCGTGAGAGGGGTGTAACTGCCAGCTATCAATAGATAAATAGCGACGTGATCCAGCTTCCTGAAAATCTGCTTGGCGCGTCCGCGCAGCGAGTGATACAGCGTCGACAGGGTATACAGCAGGAACAAAGAGGTTCCATAGACACTGAAACTGACTATTTTCCACAGGTCGCCCTGCAAGGAGGCAAACACCACCAGCACCACCAGACCGGCGAGTGCCAGCGCGGCACCGACCAGGTGACTGATGCTGTTAAATCGTTCGCCGTGATACATAGCATTCCACAAGGTTACGCCGCCAATCTTCCACCGTCTTTATGCCCCACAACAAACACGACGAAACAACTGTACAAAAAATAATCCCTCCGTCCCCTTTTTGGGTTTGGCGATCCGGGTGGCTTTACACTGTAAATATTTCCTACATTGAAAACGGGGCGCCTGGATTATTGAATGCTGGAGCATAAAAATAATGTATTCAGTGTGATATGCCCGGAATATCGCGTTTGCCAGTCTACAGGAAAATTCACGCGTGTCGGAAATATTTACACAAATTGATACTAACAAAAACACAGGGTCCTGTAATCAATTGTTATATCAATACAAACTTTCATTGGCTCAGTATTTGCTATTATATGCAGTAATAAATACAAAAATGATGGAAAATCGCCTTGTAGCCGCCTCGATAATATGGCTGTATATCCAGGGCACTAACACACAATGGACGGATATTCAGACTGATAAAGGAAAATCACAATGATCAAGCCCAATATAAAACAAGGATTGCTCAGCGCGTTGTTAATTGGCATTTCGCTGCAGGTCGCTGCATTGCCCATCAGCGGCGAAATCGGTTTTGGCGGCAGCTTTATTCCGGTAGATAACGCCTGGACGCCGACCGGGGCAGCGAGCGCCACAGGTGTCGACTTTATCCCGGACATGATGATTGTAAGTACCGCAACCGGTGATTTCACCGGCACACCCCTGTTCGGCGCCATCACCGACTTTCAGTTCGATCCGCTTCTGGGCATCAATGATGGCTCCGATGGCGTAACGAGTGTCGTGTCTATTCCGGATTTCTGGACCGCGGGCGATTTTTCTTTCGAATTGACCTCGATAGCCCGGGGCTCGACCAGCGATCCGGACAGGTTCCTGGCGCTGGAAGGTACCGGCATTATTACGGCGGAGGGATTTGACCCGACCAGTGCCAGCTGGGTGTTTACCGGAAACACAGCCGGCGGCGGTTCCTTCGGTTGGTCTGCAGGCTCAACATCCATCCCCGTAGCAACTCCCGAACCCGGCATACTGGCCCTGTTGGGGGTGGGACTGGTGCTGGTGGCCGGTCGCAAATGGTTTCGCACTGCGCGAGATGGTTCGGGTCCGGGCTTCGGCGGAACAACCGCGTAGAGGCGGACACGAACGAAAATTTGATTTTAAAAACGGGCCATTTCGCGCAGACGCCGCGGAGTGGTTCAATAATCCGGAGGAGTTAACAATGTATCCACGCATTATGTACCTTGCCAGTCGGTTCGGTGGCACGCTGTTAGGCGTGACTTTACTGGCAATTGCCTCGTTGGGTTATACCACGGCACAGGCTGCACTGGTTACGGGGTCCATGGGGCTTACCGGTGGCTTTACCGCATCCGGTGGCACCGACCTGTCCGACGCAACGCTGCTTGAACTCACCAGCTCTACTGCAACCAGCAGCAGCGGCGACATCGCAGCCACGGTAACGCCTTACAGCACTACGGGCACCACAGGCGGCGCTTTTTCGTTCCCGACGTCCACACCCGTCACCAACCTGATACAGATCGGCGGTTGGCAGATCGATCTTTCCACCATCACCATTGTGGACCAGACCGCTGACCTGCTTAACCTTGCAGGCACCGGCACTATCTCCGGCAACAGCCTTGACCCGACAACAACCCAGTGGACGCTATCCGCCAACGCCACGGGTAGCAGCTATTCCATGACCATCACCGCGGTGCCGGTACCTGCCGCGTTGTGGCTGATGGGTTCCGGCCTGGCGCTCATTGGCGGCATCGCACGAAGGAAGTCAGCCTGACCTTTTCCCGCGCAAGGCGCGGGAATTTCAGATGCGACAACGACAATATGGCTCCCTCCCGGGGGCCATATTCATTTCAAATCCCCTGTTCAGCCATACAGGCGGCTGTACAGCCCGTCCGCTTTCAACAGTTCCCGGTGCGTCCCCTGCTCGGCGATCTGCCCGTTCTCGAACACATAGACGTGATCTGCCTGCTTCACGGCACTCAGCCGGTGCGCAATGATCAGCACCGTGCGCCCTTCGAGGAACGGCTTCAGCGCCTGGTGCAGACGTGCTTCGGTCTCGGTATCCAGCGCCGAGGTGGCTTCGTCGAATATCACCACCTGCGGGTCGTTGAGCAGCAGGCGTGCAATGGCCAGCCGCTGCCGCTGGCCGCCGGACAGGCGCACACCCTGCCGACCCAGCTGTGAATCCAGCCGCTGCGGCATTTCCCGCACGACGTCTTCCAGCTGGGCGGCGCGTAGCGCTTTCCACAGCTGTTCGTCCGGGTAGTCCCGCCCCAGCGTCAGGTTGTTTCGCACACTGTCGTTGAACAGTACCGGGTGCTGCAGCACAGTGGCGACGTGTTCCCGCACCACTTGCAGGCCAATCTTCTGCACCGGCACGCCATCGAAATAGATACAGCCCTGTTGCGGCGGGTACAGCCCCAGCAACACCTGCACCAGAGTGGACTTGCCGCCGCCGCTGGCACCGACCAGCGCAACGCGCTGCCCGGCCTCGATATTCAGACTGACACCATTCAGCACGGGCTCATCGGACCGGTAGGCAAAATGCACGTCCTCGACCTGCACGGAAACGCCGCGCTTTCCCTCGAACGGATTTTGCTCGGTGGGATAACGTGGCTCCTCGCGCAGATCCAGCAGGCCGTTGATCCGGTCCAGTGCGGCGCGCGCGCCATAGAGCGCATACTGGATGTTAAGCACTTCCTGAACCGGCCCCATCATGAACCACAGGTAGGCGAACACGGCCATCATCTCGCCGATACTGAGCCCCGAATAGAGCACCATCAGCATGCTGACAGCACGGAACAGGTCAAATCCCATCAGGAATACAAAGAAGGACAGCCGACCCGCGGCATCACTCTTCCAGGAGAACGCCGCCGAGTCGTGCTTGATCTGCCGGGCACGGTCTATCACCCGCTTCAGGTAATAACCTTCGCGGTTTGCGGCACGAATCTGCTGGATGGCATCCAGCGTTTCTGTCAACGCACCCTGAAATACCTCGAATGCCTGGTTCTCGCTGCGCTTGAGTTGTTTGACCTGCTTGCCGAGCACGACAGTGAAGTACACCACCACGGGGTTGAGGAACAGGATCAGCAGTGCCAGCTTCCAGTGCATCCACAACAGCACCGCCGCCGCACCGATCAGTGACAATACTGCAATGAGGAATTTGCTGACTGTCATGCCGATGAATTCATCCACGGCGTTCAGATCGGTGACGAAGTGGGAGGTGACTTCGCCACTTCCCATCGCCTCGTACTCGGCCAGCGAAATACGTTGCAGACGCAACAACAGGTCACGACGGATGCGAAACACCACATCCTTTGAAATGAAACTGAACTGGCGAGTTTGCCACACGGTAAGCATGACGTTGAGAAAGCGCAGGGCAATGGTGGCGAACAGTACGGTGGTGATATACAGCACCGGACTGTGCCAGGCCTCCGGGAACAACCGGTTCATGGTCTCGACCAGCGTCGCCGGCTCCTTGAGCAGCACCTCGTCGACCAGTAGCGGCATCATCAGCGGCAGCGGCACGCTGACCAGCACCGCCAGTATCGCAATGATGTTCGCCCACACCAGTTCGCGCCGGTGCTCGCGGACGATCCCCATCACACGTTCCCAGGTGTAGCGCCCGGTCGAAACCTCGAGACTCTCCAGGTCAGACATCGCCCTTCTCGAACAGCGCCATGGACTCCACGTGCGCGGTGTGCGGGAACATGTCCATTACCCCGGCCGCGACCAGCCGGTAACCGTGTTCATTGACCAGCAGCCCGGCGTCACGCGCCAGTGAGCCGGGATGGCAGGATACATAGACGATGCGCTGCGCGCCCAGCGCGGCAACGTGCGGCATCATCTCGCGGGCACCGCTGCGCGGCGGGTCGAGCAGGATACGGTCGTAGCGCTGCCGCATCCAGTCCTGACCGGCCGGGTCCAGGGTCAGATCCACGGCGTGGTATTCCACGTTGCCGATGCTGTTACGTGCCGCGTTGTCACGTGCGCGCTGTACCAGCCCGGCATCGCCCTCGACCCCGGTAACGTGAGCGGCCCGGCGCGCCAGCGGCAAGGTAAAATTACCGAGGCCACAGAACAGGTCGAGCACCCGGCTGTCGCCGCCGACATCCAGCAACGCCAGCGCCTGGCGGATCATCGTGCGGTTGATCTCGACATTGACCTGGGTAAAGTCGGTTGGCAGAAACTGCATTTCGACGTCGTGATCCTGCAGGTGATATGACAGTTGCGAGTTTTCCGGCCACAGCGGTGCAACGCTGTCCGGCCCACCCGGCTGCAACCAGACATGCAGACCGGTTTGCGCGGCGAAATCCTTCAGCACCCGGACATCGCTGTCCGACAGGGGATCGAGGTTGCGAAACACCAGCACCGTCGCCTGCTCGCCGACAGCGACCTCGATCTGCGCGATGCGTTCGCGCGCATCCATGCCCTGGATCATCTGCGCCAGTTCATCGAGCCGCGTACCGACTGAGGGGTGCAGCACCTCGCAACGCCGGATATCGGCGAGAAAAGGCTTGCGCTTTTCACGGAAGCCCACCAGCACCCGCCCTTTCTTGCGCACGTACTTCACACCCAGCCTGGCCTTGTTACGGTAACCCCAGACGGGACCGGTCAAGGCATCGAGGACGCGCTCCGGTCTGACCTTGCCAATGCGTTCGAGGTTGTCTATCAGCGTCTGCTGCTTGCCAAGTATCTGGGCGTCGGCGTGCTGGTGCTGAAGACTGCAACCGCCGCAGATGTCCGCGTGAGCGCAGGCCGGCTCGACGCGCTGTCCGGACGCCTCGAACAACTCGCACAGGCGACCTTCGTCGTGCTTGCGGGAACGCGCCGTGTAGAGAAAGCTCAGTTCCTCTCCGGGCAGTGCACCGTCGATAAAGACGGCCTTGCCGTCGACATGCGCTACGCCGCGCCCGTCATGGGTCATCGCATCGACGGTGACACGCACCGGATAGTTGGGAAGTTTGGGTTTTCTGCGACGTCTGTTCATTACCTTGCCATGTTCCGCGCGGAGTGCGCCCCCGCAGGACGAGCCATCAGTGGGTCGGGCGTCACGCCATGCCGCCGCCCGTGTAAAAAAAACCGGCCAGCCGTGTCTCTATCCGGCCTGCCAGTGCTGCAGGAATTCACTGAAGTGCGGCTTGTCTTCCTGCGCCAGCGTATCGCGCAGCAACGCCTGTTCCCGTTCGTAGGATTCGCGCGTCAGGTGACCGCGTATCAGCTGGAAGCGCAGGTACACCAGCCAGGTGTTCAGTACATCGGTTTCGCAATAGTTGCGGATACCCTCGATATCGCCGTCCTGGAAAGCATCCCAGACCTTCGCACCACTCATACCCATCTTGCCGGGAAAACCGAGCATGGTTGCCACCTCGTCGAGCCTGGCATTGGCGCGCATCTGGTAACCGGCCAGCACGTCCATCAGGTCGGTGTGACGTTCATGGTAGCGGCTGAGATAGTTGTTCCACTTGAAGTCGCGGTCTTCGCTGCCGCTCTCCCAGTAGCGCGGCGCCTGTATACCGTGCAACAACGAACGATAGTGCAACACCGGCAGGTCAAAGCCACCGCCGTTCCAGGACACCAGCGTCGGCGTAAACTTGTCCACACCGTCGAAAAAGCGCTGCACCAGTTCCGCCTCGTCCGAGTCCGGCTCACCCAGCGACCAGACCTTGATCTTGTCGTTGTGACGCAGCACCACGGAAATAGTGCAGATGCGCTGCAGATGCAGTGGCAGGAACTCGTTGCCGGTTTTCTGCTGGCGCAGGTGGAACATGGCCTTGGCGGTATCGGCATCACTGAGGTCGTGCAGGTCGTAGAGCTTGCGACCACTCTCGACGTCGGGAATGGTCTCGATATCAAAAACAAAAATATTGTTCATACGGCGTCGGCTACTTCTGTCGCCAGTTTCCCTTGTTGTCCTGGTACCACCAGCCGGCCGGCGCATTGTCGACCCAGCGTTTGGCGAATATGCTGCGAATATCGGCCTCCCAGCCGGGCTGTCCGTTGGCGGCGGCGATCTCCCGGTACAGGGCATTGCGGTCACGGTTCTCGTCAGCCACCAGGGTGCTGACGGTTTTGCGCTGACGCAGGCTGACGGCGTTCAGATCGCGCACGGCCAGCAGACCGTCGCGAGTCATGCCGATCGCGCCGCTGTCGAAAAATGGCTTGAGCGAGGGGAAACGCTTTTCCATCGAAGCGCGGATTGCACGGATGGCCGGTGACTGGATATTGATATCGCCGGCGGCCAGCGCAGGAGTAACCAGCCGTTCCAGCACAGCTACCCAGATCGGCGTCGCCCGGCGCGACTGATCCGGCTGCGGTGCCGTCTCCGGCTTGTCGGGTGCGGGTTTACCGGAGTCCCTGCCGTAAACATCGCGGATAATCCGGTCCGCCGCTTCAACCGCCTGGGCAGTAGGGAAATAAACGTTGATGGTAACGCAGGCGCTGACGAGTAACAGCAGGCCCAGTGTCGAACTCAGTCGGATTGTGCGCATGAAGTCGATCCCCTGTGGGTATCGGGCCATTATAAGGCCTAATGCGCCTGTGCGGTATCAGGGCGTCGCCGGCTTGTCACTATCCTTCATCTTCTGCTGTTCCTCGTACATCTGCAGGTACTCATTTTCCATGGCGGCAAACTTGTCGGCCAGTTCGGCATAGGCCGCCTGCTGCGCCTCCTGCTGCTTGCGCAACGCCTCTTTCTCCTCGGCATCTTTGCGGTTGCGCTCCAGTTCCTGCGTCAACAGCATGGAAATCTGTTCCTGAAGAAACTGGTTCTCCTCCTCGATCACGGCTATGACCGTTTCCAGTTCATGGTTGCTTTCCTCCACGGCCTTCAGCGTGAGTTCCAGTTTCTCCTTGTCGGTCAGTTCGGCTTCCTGCTCCTTGAGCAGCGCCGCAAGTTCCGTAATGCGTTTTTCCTGCGTAGCAATAATGGCGCGGATATTCTCGACACCCCGGTCAATGCCGGACATGGTACCGGCAATACTGTCGCCGTCCGTCTCGACCGACGCCGACACCTGTTGAAGAATATCCGTGAAGGCATCCTCGACAGTTTCCAGCTGCTCGCTCATCTGGCGGTTTTCCTGCTCGAGGTTCGAGAGCAGGGTCTTCAGTTCCGGAGACTGTTCCTCGGCAGGGACCGCCCGGCGAACTTCCGCCTGAAGCTGCTCACCGCGCGCACTGTTTTCGGCCAGCCGGCTTTTCATGTCAAAGAACAGGTCCCTGAACCGTTCCATGTTGGCCATGCGCTTTTCATAGGCTCTCAGTTGCAGCTTCAATGACTCGATGAGGGATGATTCGGAATTCTCATCCGCTGGCAACAGCGGTGACAGTGCCCTGGCAAGCAGCCCCCACAACCTGTCTTCGTCCGCACCCGCCTGGTCGACCGCGCGCTGCTCGGCTTTCAGGTAGCTAAGACGCATTTCAACAATCGATTTTTCCTCGGCTGTCACGCTGTCACTGTCGTTCATACCGGCCAGGCGCGCGTCCGTCTGGAGTATCGCCTGCTGCAAGTGCTCCAGGTACTGATCGAGACCGGACGACGTATCCACCGTACCGGCGCCGTCCGCAGGCGGCGTGTGGCGGGAACGGAAGTGCAGATAGGCCATGTAAAGCAGCCCGATGAGCAGCGCTTCCAGTACGGCAAGTGTGATAAACACAGAGAGTTCCATAGAGCAACGATTCCTGGTGGGTTACGGCCCGCTCAATGCCATGTCTTGATCATCAGCGCCGGATTCACCTCGCTTTCCAGCGGGGCATAAACATCGATGATCCGGTAGTTGTTATCACGCGTGTCGCGCACGGGCTGCTCGGCCGAGTAACGATCGTCCTGCTGCTTGACCACGACGACCTGCGGGTGCGCGGTATCGTCCGGCGCCCTGCGCACCACAACGGCAATTTCTCCACTGGCCAGTTCCACCGATGTACCTGGCGGGTACACACCGATCGTCTTGATCAGAACCTGCGCCAGGTGATCGCCGTACTTCCCGGATTCGGCATAGATGGTCTTCAGGGCATGCCCTGACCCTGTCGGGGTCCTGCCAACGCGCGGTAACACCCACGCGAGATAGCGGTCGACCAGTCCAATGACACGCGCACCTTCCGACACAGCTTCACCGGCAAGGCCCTGCGGGTAACCACTGCCATCCACGAACTCATGGTGCTCGCGCACAGCCTGCAGCCAGAGCGCGTCCGTCACCCCAAGCGCCTGCAGGCGCTCGACAGAGCGCTCCGGGTGCTGCAAACGGACCCGGTTCTGTTCATCGGTCAGTGGCACGGTCTGACTGGCCCACTCATCGTGGTATTCGAACATGCCCAGGTTGGCCGTCAGCGCCGCACCGGTGAGCGCGGCACGATGCACCTCGTCATAGGCCAGCATTGCGGCCACTTGCTGCGTCAGAAACAACGAGTAGATAGCATGAAGAGGCTGGTAACTGCGGCCATAGTTAAAGTGAACCGCGGCCAGACAGGTATCCGTGTGCTCATTGCAAAGCCGGGTTGCCGACGCAATCAACCCCCTTAATTCCGGTAATTCGGGAGGTGGACCGTAACAGATGCCCGCAAACAACTCGCTGGCCCGATCTGCCAGCTGTTCGATCTTGCGCAGCGGCCCTACCACGGTATGGGCCTGCAACGAGGCGGCGGCGGACTGCACCCGTGTCGTATCCTCTTCCTGCCCCCCGGCTACCGCCGCCGGTTGCAGGTTCATACTCAGGATACGTTCACGACTCGCGCGGGTATTGATAACAAAGCCCTTGCGAAACATTACCCTGCCCTGCCGATTACACAGATCCCAGGGAATGGGCTCGCCAACGGGCAACATGTCTTCTACCAGCTCCTTTCCCATATCCTGCCCATCCCGTGACATCCCTTTTATAATTCTCGAAGACGACAGTAACCACACCCCCCGCGTGACGCTGCGCCGTCCCCGTACCACCAAATATATGTCAATTACATGGCATCATCAAACCCGGCCATCCGCCCGGCACCCGGGGCCGGACAGCCGGGTGGAGGCACAGATCCCGTCTTGCGCCGGCGTTGTATTCGTGTTGATATAAATCAACGACATCCCCAGGAGACAGCCCGATAATCGGTTCCCATGCGCGAGTCAAAGCGGCGGCTGTTCACGCTCGTTATCCTGTTGGCGCTGGCTTCCGGTCCGACCCGCGCCGATGACACCGGCAAACTGTTCGGAACACACTGCGCCAGCTGTCACGGCGTCGACCGTCTGGGCGCCATGGGGCCTGCCCTGCTGCCCGGCAATCTGCACCGACTGAAACGAAACAACGCCGCCGGAGTGATTGCCGACGGTTTGCCGGCGACACAAATGCCGGCATTCGGTGACAAACTGTCCGGCAAACAAATCGATGCACTGGTCAACTACATCTATTCGCCGCCGGCACAAGTACCGGTATGGGGCGAGGCTCAGATCCGCGCCAGCCAAATCGTTTATCCCGCCGCACAACTCGCCGCCCCGGGCGACAAGCCGGTCTACGATGCCGACCCGCTGAATCTGTTCCTGGTCGTCGAGTCCGGCGACCACCATGTTACTGTCCTCGATGGTGACAAACTGGAACCGATCAAACGCTTCAAGTCGCGTTTTGCCCTGCACGGCGGCCCCAAGTACTCCTCTGACGGGCGCTACGTCTACTTTGCCTCGCGCGATGGCTGGATCACCAAATACGATATGTACCGGCTGGAAGTCATCGCCGAAGTACGCGCCGGCATAAACACCCGCAACGCAGCCGTATCCTCGGACGATCGCTACGTCATGGTCGGCAACTATCTGCCACACACGCTGGTGATACTGGATGCAAGGGATCTCAGCCTGATCAGGATCATTGACGTAAAAGATGACTTCGGCAACAGTTCCCGCGTCAGCGCCGTGTATACCGTTCCACCGCGAAAGAGTTTCGTGGTGGCACTGAAGGACATCAAGGAAGTCTGGGAAATCAGCTATGCCGACGATCCCGAACCGGTCTACAACGGCCTGATGCACGACTACCAGCTGCGCGAAGGGCTGGCCGAAACAGGGCCATTCCCGATCCGTCGCATTCGCCTCGACGATTACCTGGACGATTTCTTTTTCGACCCGTCCTATCAATACCTGATCGGCGCAGCGCGCAATGGCCACAACGGCCAGGTGGTCAACCTGCTGGTCGGGCGCAAGATTGCCGAGATCGACCTGCCCGGCATGCCCCATCTCGGTTCAGGCATCACCTGGAAGTACCGGGATACGAGGGTGCTGGCGACGCCTAACCTCAAAGAAGGTGTGGTGAGCATTATCGACATGCGCACCTGGAAGACCATCAGGAAGCTCAAAACCGGTGGGCCGGGTTTCTTCATGCGCAGCCACGAGAACACCCGCTACGCCTGGGTCGACGTATTCGCCGGGCCCAACCGCGACCTGGTGCACATCATCGACAAGAAAACACTGGAAATCGTCAAGACCCTGCGACCCGAGCCCGGCAAGACTTCAGGCCACGTCGAGTTTACCCGCGACGGCAAAAAGGCCCTGCTCAGTATCTGGGAAAAGGACGGCGCGGTGATTGTCTACGATGCCGACTCCCTGAAGGAAATAAAGCGCCTGCCCATGAGCAAGCCGGTCGGAAAATACAACGTATACAACAAGATCACCCACTCGGAAGGCACCAGTCACTAACAATCCCCGTCACGGCTGTACGCGCGCCGAACGCGGCACTACAGGCTTCCGCCCTGTGCGTAGTGGCGCAGCTGACCGACATCGCGCAACACCATGCAGTTTTCCTCGATATCGATCAGCCCGTCGCGGGCCAGTTTGGAAATCGTCCGCGACAGGGTCTCGGGTGTCATGGAAAGACGCGACGCGATCACATGCCTGGGTGTGTTCAAATACACCCGTGATGCACCGAGATCAGTACTGGGTACCTGGTCGAGGAGGTAAGCCACGACACGAAACGTTGCATTGTGCAGGGTCAGGCGGTCGATCTCGGCGATCTGCCAGTGCAGGCGGCAGCTCATCTGCGCCATGATGGCAAAACAGGCTTCGGTCGACTGCTGCAGCAGACCGACATAGGTCTTCGTATCGAAGCACAGCACCCGGCTGTCCAGCAGCGCGGTCGCCGTAACCGGGTACAGCTGTTCGCGGGAAAACATGATGGCCTCGGCAAATGTGCTTCCCGGCGAAATCAGATCAATGACCTTTTCGTGGCCCTCCGGAGAAATACGACCAAGCTTGATCTGGCCGGACTCCAGCATGAAAATTTCGTGCGCCGGACGCCCCTGTTCAAACAACAACTCGCCCTCCGCCAACACAGCTGTCCGCGTGTGCAGAATGATGGCATCCAGCTGAGTGTCGCTCAATTCCCGGAACAGCACGGATTTTCGCATGAACTCCGGTACGCCATTCATGTCGCCATCATCAAGTGGAATTCGGTTGGTCATGGTGCTCCATCCGTGCAGATTATCGCGGCTCCGGCCGCAGCGTACTGCCCGCGCGCAACCGCTCGAGCAGTGAGGGCCAGTCCACCTCACGGGAGTAACCGATGACATCAAGCCGCGGTGGCAGTAACCGCCCCTGTACCAGATAGTACCCGCTCCCTGCGTCCAGATCGCCCACACCGCCCATATGGCAGACACCGTTTTCCAGCCGGCAGCGTATTCCCAGCCGCCGGTACGGGAAATCTTTAAAGAACTTCAACATGCCTCGTGATACCGCACCACCAATACCAGCCCCGCCAATGTTGGAAATGTTGTCGACAGCGCGCTGACTGATGCGGTGCCGGCTCCGGTCATCTTCCGGTGTTTTGAACCAGGCATCGAATGCCACCGTTTGCCAGGCTTCCATATACAGCCGGTTGACCTCCCCACTCAGACGGCCCTCGATACGACCGAAATCAAACGTGCGGGTCAGTGTTTCCAGGTCTATGTCGTTGACGCGCACATCCGCCCACAACCGTGGCACCAGACCGAACGGTCGCTGGATACGCAGGTTGCGCACAGTGATGTCGCCATCGAAAGCCTGCACCAGCAACACGCCGCCCAGCGTCAGTTCCCCGTTCTCGTAGCGCATCCTGGGGATCATGCCGGACAACTTTCCGGACAGGGGAACCCAGCCCAGCGCCTTGCTGAATGCCTGCATCGACACCGGCGTGAGCATGCCGTCCAGCAGCCAGCGGAAGCCACCATCGTCCTGCCCGAGCTCGAAACTGTCCACGTGCAACTGGCCGTCGAGCAGGTCGACTACCATCGGCCTCGTGAGTTTCAGGTGACGGCCGTTGCTTTGCAGCGCCAGCTCGGCCGGCCCGAATGCCAGTTTGTAAACGTTCGCACCCTGCCAGCGCAGTGTTGTGTCCCGGGGCAGCCCTCCCCAGTACAACGCTCCGCTCAGGCCCTGTACACCGAACACGCCATCGCTGTCGCGAAATGTGACCTGGTCCGCGTCCATGTAGACAGACTGAACAACGTTGTCACTCAATGATACCCTGCCACTCAATCGACCTGCTGTCTCCAGCTTGCCCGCCGCCGTACCCGCCAGCCAGGGCTGCAGCCAGGTATCGTAAAATGCCGGCAGCACCGCCTCGTCGAGTTGCAGTTGCAGCCGTTCCAGCGACACCGGCTGCTGCAGGCGCAAACTGCCGGACACCTGCCCGCGCAGCTGCCGCGGCTGTTCAAACGACAAACGCCGCACGACCAGGCGTTCGTCGCGCACCTGCCAGTCGAGTTCCGCCGCCAGTTTGAGCGGTTGTTGCGACGTGAATTCCAGATACAGGGGGTCGCTGTATAACATGCCTTCCCGTGCATCGATGGATGCCTCGATCCGCCAGGATACTGCCTGTCGCTGCAGATACCCGCGACTGGACAGCTGCAGCCCCTCCGCAGCCTGATCGCCGGCCTCGGTATCGTAACCAAGCGCGTGGCTGCGCAGTTGCCAGTCAATGCGCTGCACCTCAGCGGCCGAACCCGTCGTCACCAGTGTGCCACTGATATCACCCTGCAAGCGCACCTCGGGGATTTCTGCCGCAAGCTGCCTGGCCAGCGCGGCCAGTCCGGCGACACCGGTCCGGGTTAATCCCGTTGTCAGTCGCCAGCCTGCCGGATTACCGGAAAACACCAGGTCGACCGTGCCCCCCGCAAGCCCCAGCCCGTCGACCGACACATCCAGTTGCCGGGTGGAAAACTGCCAGCTGAAAGCGGCCTGTCGCGAGGCAACGCGGGTACCCTCGAAAGTGAAATCAAGCTGTGCCCGCGGGCACTCTACCCGGTCGGCGAGCAGGGAAAATGCCTGGCAGCGAAGGGTAACGGCTTGTATCTGCAGATCGCCCGCACGGATGTGCGCAACGTGCAACGCCAGCCCCGGTTCCTCGTTGCCCAGATCCAGCGTGAGCATCGCACCCTGTATCGTCCAGGCCGGCGCCTCGATGATGCCCAGTTCAACCCGAATCAGCTCCACGGCACCGGCCAGGCCCGACAGCAGACACAACAGTGCTGCGCCGGGCCAGCGGATCAATCCGGAAACACCCCGGTAGACAGGTAGCGATCTCCGCGATCACAGATGATCGCAACGATCACGGCGTTTTCGACCCGTTCACTGAGTTGCAGCGCGGCGGCGACAGCGCCACCGGAAGAAATGCCACAGAAAATACCTTCTTTCGCCGCCAGTGCCAGCGTTGTCTGTTCCGCAGCCTGCTGGGTGATGTCGATGGTTTCATCGACGCGGCTCGCATCAAAGATGCCGGGCAGATATTCCTTTGGCCAGCGCCGGATACCCGGGATGGAAGCGCCTTCGGCCGGCTGAACACCGACGATACGAACCTCCGGGTTCTGCTCCTTGAGATAGTGCGATGTTCCCATGATAGTTCCGGTGGTACCCATGGCACTGACAAAGTGGGTGATACGCCCGTGGGTATCGTTCCAGATTTCCGGCCCGGTGGTTTCGTAGTGGGCACGCGGATTATCGGGGTTGGAGAACTGGTCGAGGACCTTGCCCTTGCCTTCCGCCTCCATCTGCTTGGCAAGATCGCGCGCGCCTTCCATGCTCTGCTCACGCGTGACGAGAATAATCTCTGCGCCAAAGACCTTCATCACCTGGCGGCGTTCCACGCTCATGTGCTCCGGCATGATGAGTATCATGCGATACCCCTTTATGGCTGCGACCATCGCCAGGGCGATTCCGGTATTGCCGCTGGTGGCTTCGATCAGGGTATCGCCCGGTCTGATCTCGCCGCGTTCCTCTGCGTGTTTGATCATGCTGAGCGCCGGCCGGTCCTTGACCGAACCGGCCGGGTTGTTACCTTCCAGCTTGACCAGAATGCGGTTAGTGGTTTCGCCGGGCAATCGCTGCAGACGCACCAGCGGCGTGCCACCGACAAACTGTTCCAGGGTTGGGAAGTCCATGAATTGTTCCTGCTAAAGCTGAAATCCGCTGATCATGCGCGAAATCGTCATTATGTCTGAAATTTCGTGCTTTCCAATACCAAAAAACCCTGCGAGCCCACAGTAAACGCCCCCATACGCCGGAAAGCGCTCAAATATAGCTGGTTCAATATCCGCACTATGCTAGTCTGACAGTAGACGGGCCGCCAGCTCACTGCGAGCCAGTGTAGCAAGAATGACAAATCGATGATTGATAAAGAAAACCCGCGACATGGCCACCAGGGAAAGTCGTCATCAGGGAACGAGGATCGCGCTGCCGCCGAAAGGCTGATCCGGCAGGCGGGCCGCTATGTACGACTTTTGCACATCACCCACGAAGCCATTATCTCCATCGATGAGCAGTACAATATCGTTATTTTCAACCAGGGTGCGGAAAGTCTGTTTGGCTACCGCCAGAACGAGGTCATCGGAACCCCGGCGCTGAATCTTTTGTGCCCGCAGTTCCTCAGCAGCGAGAAACACCGGCTCGAAGTCCTGGCACGGATCGCGCTCGACAACCACATTGGCTTTCATACCAACCGCATCATTTGTAAGCACAAGAACGGCAAACGCTTCCCTGCCGAAATTTCACTGTCACAAACCAAACTGCCCGGCGGCCGCCTGTACACCCTGGTCGTGCGCAATGCCACTGAACGGGTACGCGCCGAAGAGCAACTGGCGCACGCGGCTCACCACGACGAACTGACCAACCTGCCCAACCGTTCGCTGCTGAACGACCGCCTGGCCGCCGGCATTGCCCGCGCCGAACGTTACCAGCGAAAACTCGGCGTGGTGTATCTCGACCTCGATGATTTCAAGCCGATCAACGACCGGTACGGGCACGAAACCGGCGACTGTCTGCTGCAGGCCGTTGCCAAACGACTGCGCGACACCATGCGCCAGTCGGACACCGTGTCACGAGTCGGCGGCGACGAATTTATTGTTTCACTGGAACACATCAAGAGCGAAGCGGACGCGCTTGCCGCGGCCCGCAAACTGGAGCGCGCCCTGAGACAACCCTTCAGCGTACTCGGCAAACAAATCGGCATCTCGGCCAGCATCGGCATCGCTATCTACCCGGATCACGGTCTTGATCCCGCCACCCTGCTGCGGCACGCCGACGAGGCCATGTACGCGGCAAAGTCCTCGCCCCACAACCCGCAGCTGTTTCATCAGTGACCGCCAGCGGCCGCCAGCATCAGTTGCTTCATTTCCCGCACCGCGTTACCCAGGCCGGTAAAAATGGCGCGCGCGATAATCGCGTGACCGATATTCAGTTCACGCACGGCGGGTAGCGCCGCAATCGGCCGCACGTTGTGATAGTGCAGCCCGTGGCCGGCATTGACGCGCAGGCCGATATCGTCCCCGAGCTTCACCGCGGCACAGATCTTCTCGTATTCGGCCGCGGCCTGTGCGGGGGTTTCGGCATCGGCAAAATGCCCGGTGTGAATCTCGATACAGGGCGCACCAACCGCCTTCGCGGCATCGACCTGCACCGGGTCGGCGTCGATAAACAACGACACCCGCACACCGGCCTCGGCAAGCTGCGCACAGGCGTCCTCCATACGGGCGCTCTGCCCCGCAACGTCCAGTCCGCCCTCGGTGGTCAGTTCTTCGCGCCGCTCCGGCACCAGGCAGCAGTCGGCCGGCCGGATTCGCGCCGCGATGGCCAGCATTTCGTCGGTAACCGCCATTTCGAGATTCATGCGCGTCTGCAGCACATCGTTCAGGATCTCGACGTCGCGTTCCTGGATATGGCGGCGATCCTCGCGCAGGTGCAGGGTGATACTGTCCGCGCCGGACTGCTCTGATTCAATGGCGGCCTGAACCGGGTCGGGATAACGTGTACCGCGCGCCTGGCGCACGGTTGCAACATGATCGATATTGACGCCAAGCAGGATGTTGCTCATATAAGGTTCCTCAGTCCAGCAGGCGGCCGATGCCGCCCAGCACCGAACCCTCGCCCTGGTCGCCACCGCCGTGCGACGGTGCCTGTTCAATTACCCGGTCGGCCAGCCGCGAGAACGGCAGACTCTGTATCCACACCGAACCCGTACCGCGCAGGGTCGCCAGGAACATACCTTCACCACCGAAGAACATACTCTTTAGTCCTTTGGTTATTTCGATGTCGTAGTCGATGCCCGAGGTGAAAGCCACCAGGCAACCGGTGTCCAGACGCAGGGTTTCGTTGTTCAGTTTCTTTTCGATGACCGTGCCGCCGGCGTGTATGAACGCCATGCCGTCGCCCTGCAGCCGCTCGAGAATGAAACCCTCGCCACCGAAGAAACCGGTGCCGAGCTTGCGATTGAAGGTGATGT
Organism: uncultured Thiohalobacter sp.; assembly: GCA_964433205.1. Classification (GTDB taxonomy): domain Bacteria; phylum Pseudomonadota; class Gammaproteobacteria; order DSM-19610; family DSM-19610; genus Thiogranum. The sequence goes on from CAYSRA010000014.1 coordinate 19,717, forward strand.
CGATCTGTGTGCCCAGTGCCGCCGCCAGAAACGAGTCCTTCTGGCAGATCAGGCTGCCGCCATCGAGCTTCGCCATATCCAGCGCGATAATGCTGCCGGGAAACGGCGCGGCAAAGGCCACCACCTTCCTGGCCTGGCCGCCGTTGGTGAAGTGGGTTATGAACAGTGACTCACCGGAGATTACCCGCTTGCCGGCGCTGAACAGCTTGCCCATGAAAGACTGGTCGGCCTGCGAACCGTCGCCCATGCGCGCCTCGAAACTTATGTCTTCTTCCATGTAGGTCATGGCGCCGGCCTCGGCGATGACCGTTTCGCCCGGGTCGAGTTCGACCTCCACCATCTGCATGTCGTGTCCGATGATCCGGTAATCGACTTCGTGGCAGCGCATAGCGTTTCCTCGCGTTAATCCGTAATAAAGAGACGCCGCGCATCATCGGCAATTGGCGGGATTTTGGCAAGTCGAATGCTCATCCGCGCACGAACAGTTCCCTCGACTTCAGTGGCTTGCCCCCCAGATACAGGTTCAGCGCGGCGCGCATCAGGCGCTTGGCATCGCGCAGTACCGCCGCATCGATATTTCGCTCCTGCGCCAGCGCCAGCAGACTCGAGCCCGGAAACAGAAACCCCTGCCGCGTATCAGGCGCAACACCGACCGGGCCGGCTTCAAGGTGATAATCATAGATCCTGCCGGCCTGCACCGGCTCACCGCTTTCGCAATCCACGTCCAGCAACAGACCGTAACCGGTTTCCTGGAGCAACTGCTTCTCGAACAGCCGCAGTGTCAACTCGATATTCGACGCATCGCCCGAGAGATCCTCCAGGGCCTGCGTATAGTGCTCGAACAGGGTCGGGTGGGGATCATTGCGCGTCAGCAGGCGCACCAGCAGTTCATTGAGGTAAAAGGCGCTGTAAAGCGCGGAGCCGGTGAGACTGAAGCCCGGGCCGGTCGACTCTACACCCGTCAGCGTCCCCAGTTCGCCGCGTTCGCTCCACGACAACCGCAGTGCGCGGAACGGTTGAAGTTCACCGCGCCGCCGCGAGCGTGGCGAACGGATACCGCGCGCAACCACTCCAACCCGCCCCTGTTCCGGGGTAAAGATTTCCAGCAGGGCACTGGTTTCCCGGTATGGCCGCTGGTGCAGCACGAAACCGGGGACCAGCTCGATGCGCTGCCGACAGCCCGGTCCCGACGGATGAGAAAGCGTGCCGGGCGGCATCGCGGCGGGCACCTCAGTGGTCCTGGTAACCCAGGCTGCGCAAGGCGCGGTCGTCGTCTGCCCAGCCTTCCTTGACCTTCACCCACAGTTGCAGGAAGACTTTCTGGCCGAAAGCTTTCTCCATGTCCTGGCGCGCTTCCTGGCCGACCGACTTGAGCAACGCACCCTTGCGCCCGATGACAATCGGTTTCTGGCTGCTCTTCTCCACCCAGATCAGCGCGTGGATGGTGAGGAGTTTCTTTTCTTCCTTGAAACTTTCAATCTCCACGGTCAGTCCGTAAGGAATCTCGTCGCCGAGTTTGCGGAACAGTTTTTCGCGTACCAGTTCGGCGGCGAGAAAGCGCTCGCTGCGATCGGTCACCTGGTCTTCGGGGTAGAACGGCACGGATACCGGCAGGTGTTTGCGAATGGCCTGTTCCAGGTCGTCGAGATGCTCGCCGCGGCGCGCACACACCGGGATGATGGCGGCAAAGTCACCGCGCTCCGCCAGTTGCTGCATGAACGGCAGCAACGACGCCTTGTCCTCGATGCGGTCAGTCTTGTTGATGGCGACAATCACCGGGCCGGAGACACGTTTTATTTTCTCCAGCACCCATTCGTCATCCGGGTGCCAGCGCGTGCCTTCCACTACGAACACCACCACATCGACATCCCTCAGGCTGTCGGAGGCCGCCCGGTTCAGATACCGGTTCATGGCGCGCGGCTGCTTCTCGTGCAGTCCGGGTGTATCGACGAATATGATCTGCGAATCCTCGTCGGTCTTGATCCCCAGTATACGGTGCCGGGTGGTCTGCGGGCGACGCGAGGTAATGCTGATCTTCTGGCCGATCAGATGGTTCATGATGGTGGACTTGCCGACGTTCGGCCGGCCTACCAGTGCAACGAAACCACTATGGAATTCAGACATTGGAGTCCACCTTGTCCAGCATGCGCCGCGCCGCCGCCTGTTCGGCGCCGCGTCGATTACTCCCTTCACCCGTAACAGACAGGTTCAGGTCCGCCACGCGGCACGCCACCACGAAGCGTTGCTCGTGGGCCTTGCCGCTCACCGACATGACTTCGTATTCGGGCAGACCGAGCTTCCGGGACTGCAACAGTTCCTGCAACAGGGTCTTGGGGTCCTTTAGTTCATCGCCAAGAGACAGCGCGCTGACCTTGTCGGCAAACAGTCGGTGGATACACGCTCGGCATGCCTCGTAACCCCTGTCCAGCAGGATCGCGCCCAGTATCGCCTCCAGCGCATCGGCGAGGATCGATTCCCGGCGAAAGCCACCGCTCTTCAACTCCCCGGAACCGAGCCGGAGGTAGTCTCCGATACCCAGCCCGCGCGCCACGTCGGCCAGCGTTTCACGTTTTACCAGGCAGGCACGCAACCGGCTTAATTGTCCTTCGCGAGCGTCGGGAAACGTTTCGAACAGCCACTCGGCGATCACAAAACCAAGCGCTGCATCACCGAGAAATTCAAGACGTTCGTTATTCCGGCTGCCGGCGCTGCGGTGTGTGACAGCCGCCTCCAGCAACTCCGGCTGGCGGAATTCATAATCGAGTGAACGGGCCAGGCCGTCCAGTGGACGTATCAAGGGCTCGGGACCTCGACCTGTTTACTGAAGCTGGCGACAATATCGATATTGGACATCAGATGTTCGCGGCGTTCGTATTCGATCGATATCTTCGTGACCCCCTTGTCTCTGGTCACCTTGACCACCTTGGGAGACACCCCGCGCACATCATTGACGTCGAAACGCTTGGTGATCAGTTTGATGATTTCACTGCGCGGCTTGGCACCGATACCCGGCTCGCTGGTCAACGACTCCAGCACCGATACGACCTTGCCATACTCCAGGTAAACCGGAACCAGCTTCAGGGTGATCAGGGTGAAAAACGCGATCAGCCCCAGCACCAGCAGCCAGCCGATCGCCGTCATTCCTCGTTGGTGATGCCTCGTATTCATCGTTGTTCTCCACGGACTAGTGAATGGTAGTCCCGATACGATCCCAGGCCACACCGCCCGCCGCGGGATCCCAGTTCATCCAGATCATGAATGCCTTTCCAACCAGGTTCTGATCCGGCACGAACCCCCAGTATCGACTGTCGTTGCTGTTGTCGCGATTGTCACCCATGACAAAATAATGCCCCTCGGGAACGACAACATCGGCGGTGACACCGTTGATACGCGGCACCACCAGAATTTCGTGCTCCACGTCGCCGAGAATCTCGCGGCGTACACTGGCGCCCGACATGGAAAGCCCGGAACCCTTGCCAATATAGGTACCCTCGGGAATCTGTGCAACTTTCCGATCGTTGATGATCAGCGTCTTGTTGCGATAGACGACGTGGTCGCCCGGCACACCGACCACACGCTTGATATAGTCGACACGCGGATCCTTGGGGAACCGGAACACCACGACATCGCCACGCTTTGGTTCGCCGATATCGACGACCTTCTTGTTCAGCACCGGCAGGCGGATGCCGTAGGCATATTTGTTGACCAGGATGAAATCGCCCACCAGCAGAGTTGGCATCATGGAGCCGGATGGAATACGGAATGGTTCGACCAGGAACGAGCGCAGTAACAGCACGGCCAGGATGACCGGAAAGAAGGATTTGGCATATTCGACGATGGCCGGTTCCTTGAGCGCTTTCTCCCGCGCTCCGGCGTCGTCGCCTTCCCCGCCCTTTGCAAGGGCGGCGGCACGCTGCCGGCGCTTCGGTGCGAATAACAGCGCATCGACCAGCCAGATCAGGCCCGTGACAAGGGTTGCAGCGACCAGAATGGCCGGAAAATCGAAGTTCATATTATTTTTTTCCCACCTGGAGTACGGCGAGGAAGGCTTCCTGGGGGATTTCCACCTTGCCGAACTGTTTCATACGTTTTTTACCGGCTTTCTGCTTCTCCAGCAACTTGCGCTTGCGACTGATGTCACCGCCATAGCATTTTGCCGTGACATTCTTGCGCAACGCCTTGACCGTGGTGCGGGCAATGATCTGTGAACCGATGGCAGCCTGGATGGCCACATCGAACATCTGCCGGGGAATAATTTCCTTCATACGCTCGGCGAGTTCACGACCACGGCTGTTGGCGAACTCCCGGTGCACGATCACCGACAGCGCATCCACGCGCTCACCGTTGATCAGGATATCCAGTTTCACCAGGTTGGCCGCCTGAAAGCGCTCGAAGCTGTAATCGAAAGACGCAAAGCCGCGACTCACCGACTTCAGCCGATCGAAGAAATCCAGCACCACCTCACTGAGCGGCAACTCGTAGTTCAGCGACACCTGGTTGCCGAGGTACTGCATATTGCGCTGCACGCCGCGTTTTTCCACGCACAGCCCTATGACAGCACCGAGATAGTCCTGCGGTACCAGGATGTTGGCGAGAATAATCGGCTCGCGGATTTCCTCGATCTGGTTGACCGGCGGCAGCGCGGCGGGGTTATCGATCTCCAGCAACTCGCCCTTTGTATTCAGCACCTGGTAGATAACGGTCGGCGCCGTGGTAATCAAATCGATGTCGTATTCGCGTTCCAGCCGCTCCTGGACGATCTCCATGTGCAGCATGCCGAGGAAACCGCAACGGAAACCGAAACCAAGCGCGGTCGAGGTTTCCGGCTCGAAATGCAGCGAGGCATCGTTGAGGCGCAGTTTCTGCAGGGCTTCGCGCAAATCCTCGTAGTCATCCGACACAACCGGGTACAGACCGGCGAACACGCGCGGCTGGACTTTCTGGAAACCGGGCAGCATCTCTTCGGAAGGGCGGTCGGTCAGGGTAATGGTGTCGCCGACCGGGGCACCGTCGATGTCCTTGATGCCGGCGATGATGTAGCCGACATCGCCCGCCGTGAGCTGATCCTTGTCCTCGCGGCGGGGCGTGAAGATACCCACCTTTTCGGCGACAAAATCACGCCCGGTCGACATGATGCGGATCTTCTTGCGTCGTGGCAGCGTGCCCTGCATGACTCGCACCAGCGAAATCACGCCGACGTAGCTGTCGAACCAGGAATCGATAATCAGCGCCTGCAGTGGCGCATCGGCGTCGCCCTCGGGCGGCGGGATGCGTTCGATCAGCCGTTCCAGCAGGTCTTCAATGCCGAGACCGGTCTTGGCGCTGACCTCGACGGCGTCGGTCGCATCGATACCGATAATGTCCTCGATCTCCTGCTTGACGCGCTCCGGCTCGGCGGATGGCAGGTCGATCTTGTTGAGCACCGGCACCACTTCCAGCCCCTGCTCGATCGCGGTGTAGCAGTTTGCAACACTCTGTGCCTCCACACCCTGCGCCGCATCGACCACCAGCAACGCGCCCTCACAGGCCGCCAGCGAACGCGACACCTCGTAGGAGAAATCCACATGGCCGGGGGTGTCGATGAAGTTCAGCGTGTACAACTTGCCGTCTTTCTTGCTGCGATACGGCAAGGACACACACTGCGCCTTGATGGTAATACCCCGCTCCCGCTCCAGGTCCATGGAATCCAGCACCTGGGCTTCCATGTCACGCTCGGCCAGCCCGCCACAGATCTGGATAAAGCGATCCGCCAGCGTGGATTTGCCGTGGTCGATATGCGCGATAATGGAAAAATTTCGGATGTGGGACAGATCAGTCATTTCCATCCCCGCCGGCGGATTTCGTAGACACGTTTAACAACCTGATTTACAAACCAGAATGGCGCCAGTACGGCGCCATCCGGAAAATCTGGACAATGTGGGATTCTCAAGAGCGCAAGTATACACGCTATTGCGCAGACGACCTACCGCAAAGCTTGTCCAGAAAGGCCTCCAGCGCCGCCTGGTCAAGGTGATAGTGGCAGATTTCCTGGTCGCCACAGGCCAGCACCGGCACCCATTCGTCGTAACGGCGCGCCAGTTCGGGGTCGCGATCGATGTCCACCTGCTGCAAATCGAAGTCCGGACATGACTGCAGGCCCTGGAGGGCCTGCAGCATGGCTTCGCACAGATGGCAGCCTTCGCGGTAGTACAGCGTCAGCGCCGGCCTGTCCGACATACCGGTCAGTCGTCCTTCTTCGGCACCTTCAGGGCGAGGAAGATGGGACCACCACGACGCTGGATCAGCACCGGCACCGATTTGCCCGCGGGCAGTTTCTTGATCATCTTCTCGAACTGATCCACGTTCTTGACTGCCTTGCCATCGATGCGCAGGATAATATCGCCCTGGCGAATACCGGCATCGGCCGCGGGGCCTTCACCGATCTCCTCGACCAGCACACCACCGTCCAGTTCGAGTTCCTTGAGCTGGTCCTCGGTCAGGTCGGCCACCTGTACACCCAGCCGGTTGTCGCTGGCGACCTTGCTCTCGGCGGCCTTGGCGATCTGCTTGTCCTTGTCGGGCAACTCACCCAGCTTGACCCACAGGGTCTGGGTACGCTTGTTACGCATGATCTTGACCGGTACGCGTTTACCCACCGGGGTACGACCAACGATGGGCGGCAGGCTGGAGGAACGGTCGATCTCCTTGCCATTGAACGCCAGCACCACGTCACCAACCTGCAATCCGGCCTTTTCCGCCGGGCTGTCCGGCATTACCTTGGCGATCAGCGCACCCTGCGGCTTGCTCATGCCGAACGACTCGGCCAGATCCAGCGTCACGTCCTGTATCAACACACCCAGCCAGCCACGGCTGACCTTGCCGTGCTCCTTGAGTTGTTTGGCGACGTCCATCGCCACCCCGATCGGTATCGAGAACGACAGCCCCATATAGCCGCCGGTGCGGCTGTAGATCTGGGAGTTCACACCCACCACTTCACCGTCCAGGTTGAACAGCGGGCCACCCGAGTTACCGGGGTTGATCGCCACGTCGGTCTGGATGAAAGGCACATAGTTCTCGCGCGGCAACGCACGCCCCTTGGCACTGACAATACCGGCTGTCGCCGAATGGTCGAAACCGAACGGTGAGCCGATCGCCAGCACCCACTCACCCACCTTGAGATCTTCCGACTTGCCGATTTTTACTACCGGCAGATCGTCGGCCTCGATTTTCAGCAGCGCCACATCGCTGCGCTCGTCGGTGCCGACCACTTTGGCCTTCAGTTCACGACGATCGGCCAGCCTGACGACAATTTCGTCGGCGTCCTTGACCACGTGATTATTGGTCATCACGTAACCGTCTTTGGAAATAATAAACCCGGAACCCAGCGACTTGGCTTCGCGCAGCGGCGGCGCGGAACCCCGGCCCTGCTCACCGAAGAAGTGCTTGAACAGGTCATTGAAAGGGGAATCTTCAGGCAGGTTGGGTATTTCGATACCCTCCGGCAACTGCATGCCGCCCGCCTTGATTTTTTGCGTGGTACTGATGTTGACCACCGCATCACTGGTGTCTTCGACCAGTTGGGTAAAGTCCGGCAATCCGCTCGCCTGCAAGGTACCCGCAAAGGCCAGGACAAGAACAAAAACTGAGCCCGCTCGCTTTAACAAAGACATAGTCACTCCCGTAATTACTGTGTCGTAAACCTGATCACCGCATCGCCGGGCAGCTTTCGCAGCACCACCGGTTGAAAATCCGCATCGCTGCGGATCCTGCGGGTAAACCGTCGCAACCATAACAGACCGGCTGCAAACCCCGAAATGCCCAGCACCAGACCCCCTGCCTCGGCACTTTGCCATAGAAAACGCTGCGCGCCCAACTCGCCCAGCAATGCGCCCAGCAACAGCAGCAGCACAGGTACAGCGTAGACAGCCAGAGAGCCCTTTACCAGAGCGCGCTCGCGAATTCCGATAATCACTTGGTCACCGGTCTTTAGCGGCATGCTGGACAGAACCCGGACAATGCTGCGGCGCTTGCCCAGCGCGCGGGAAATGGCCGCCGTTCCGCAGCCCTTGCTGGCCGAGCAGGAACCGCAGGTCGAACGGCGCTGCGTTTCCACCCAGACGGCATCCTCATCGACCTTAACGACACGAGCGGTTTCTTCCAGCATGGCCGCTCAGCGGATTCTCACCGAGTCGCCGATCATCTCGACGGTCTTCATCGGAACTTCACCAATCACCGTGACATAGTAGCCGTCAACCATGGTGCCGTAGGCATTGAGCGCGCCGCGATGGGTCATGCCCTGGTAACTGTCATCGTCACCGGGAGCTTTCTCGATATATACCGACACACTGGCAAGGCCGTCGCTGTAGACCCAGTGCTCGACCCCCGGCTCATGGGCGGACAACCGGTGCCAGCTATGGTCGGTCAGTGTAAAACCGTCCGGCACACGGATCACTTTCCAGCGTGTATCAGCAATATTGCTGCCGGGTTCAGGGTGCTCCATATCCGGCTCCAGCTTCCACGAATAATCCGCGCCGTCGAGGTCCGGCAATAATTCCTGCTCGTCGATACGTTTCGGAAATGCCACGGACGTAAACATCATCCGCTCGACGGGCTCGCCCCGCATATCCGTCAACTCGGAACGCAATAACAGGTGTGTGTCATTGTGCACACACAGGCGCCGCCCGTAACGATAGACATCGCGCGGCCGAACTTCGACAACACGACATGGCAACCCGGCAACACGGTCCTCGTCACCGACATTGAAGCTGTAGTACTGGCCCACTTCGGCGAAACTTTCGGGAAAGCCGGCGGGAAACGGCGTGCGCGGCCGGCTGCGGTTGACATGCACCGATTCGCGATCACCGAGAATACAGGTAACGATCTGGTTGTCGCGCAGGATCTCACGCTTCGGACCGGTCAGCGACATCAGGCGCTCGCGCTCACCCTTGCTGTCGGCGGCATGAATAATCCGCATGGCCTCGAGCTGGCCCTGATGCTGATAGACGAAGGTGCCGGAATAGTTCAGGTTGCGCGACGCCACCGACATGCGTTCGAGCCAGAGACGCGCATCATCCGAATCGGCACTCGCCGGCGAAGAACCGACGAATGCGGTAACAAAGACCGTCAGGAAAGCGACCGGCATCCGCTTCATCGTTAGTGGGTATCGGATACAACGCGGGCATAGGGCATAACCCCCTGCACACCGCGACTGGCTGCGTACTCACTGTGGTTGACCAGATAGCCGGCCAGGCGCTTTTCGACCTGCGGCTCGATACGGTCCCAGCGCTGTTCGCGGGAATCGCTGGCCAGGGTGGTGTTCGGCATCGTTTTGATCGCTGCCATGGCAGGCGCGCCGGCATCATTGTTACGTACTGTGGTGACGGCAAGCATGGCAACCAGTGCGACCGAGGCCGCCACGGCGAAACCCGCCACCGGTTTCCACCAGGTGTTCTGCTGTGGCGTCATGGCCGACCCGGCCGGCATATCGCTGGCCAGTGCCTTCTGCACGCCCCGGGCAATACCGAGCCCCACCGAAGTACCTGTGCCGCGCATCACTTCACCGATCAACTGGTAACGGCCCAGACACTCGCGAAGTGCGGTATCGCGCTGCATCCGTCCCAGCAACAGGGGACGCTCCAGCTCGCTCAGTTCGTCATCGGCCAGTGCGGATAACTGCTCGCGGATTTCGTCATTCATCGTTCTTCACCTGTTTCTACATCGGTCAGCAACGGGCGAATGCGGGTATCGATGGCATCGCGCGCCCTGAAAATTCTTGATCGAACCGTGCCAATGGGACAGTTCATGGCCGAGGCGATTTCCTCATAGCTCAGACCGTCCAGTTCGCGTAACACAATCGCGGTACGCAACTCTTCCGGCAGGTCATTGATGGCCGCCTGGATGGTGCTGGCCAACTCACTCTGCAGCGCCATGCGTTCCGGTGTGGCGTATTCCTTGAGACCTGCGCCCGACTCGAATTGTTCCGCGTCCTGCGCATCAATATCGTCATTCGGCGGCCGACGGTTCGAGGCCACCAGGTGGTTCTTCGCGGTGTTGATGGCAATGCGATACAGCCAGGTATAAAAGGCGCTGTCGCCGCGGAAGTTAGGCAACGCGCGGTACGCCTTGATAAAGGCCTCCTGCGCCACATCGAGAACTTCACTGGGGTCCCGGATATACCGGCCGATGACATTGGCAAGCTTGTGCTCGTACTTTCGGACCAGGATGTCGAACGCCGCTTTTTCGCCGTTCTGTACCCGCCGAACCAGCTCCTGGTCGAGGTTTTTTTCGCCCATTCGGGCTACCCTCTCTTTTTCCTGGATAGCATGCATGGCTGCTGTAGACCAGGGAAACCCGCGAGAGTTCGCCAGAAACCGGAGTTTGAGATAAAATAACTGTGCAAAGCGCTTTATTCTGAATAAGTTAACCGCACTAACCATACCCGATTATGCTACAGGCGACCACTGTTCATGCACACCCAGCACCAATATGACGTCCTTATCATCGGCAGCGGCGCCGCGGGCCTTTCGCTGGCATTGCGTTTGCCGGCACACACGCGAGTTGCGGTGCTGTCCAAGGGGCCGGTGCAGGAAGGCAATACCTGGTACGCCCAGGGCGGCATCTCGGCTGTGCTCGACCAGGGCGATTCCATTGCATCCCACGTCCAGGACACCATGGATGCCGGCGCCGGGCTGTGCGACCCGGACGTCGTACGCTACACCGTTGAAAACGGGCCGGAAGCGGTGCAGTGGCTTATCGATCTGGGTGTGGCCTTCACCCGCGAAGAGACCAGCCCGGGCAACGGATTTCACCTGACCCGCGAGGGCGGCCACCAGCACCGGCGTATCATTCACGCCGCCGACGCCACCGGCAAGGCCGTGCAGAACAGCCTGATCGGCGCGGTGCGCGCACGCGACAATATCGACCTGTTTGAACAACACATCGCCGTCGATCTGATTACTACGGATCGCATCGGCCAGTCGCCCAACCGCTGCGTGGGCGCGTATGTGCTGGACCGGAACAGCGGGCGCGTGGAAGTGTTCCGCGCCAAATTTGTGGCACTGGCCACCGGCGGCGCCAGCAAGGTCTACCTGTATACCAGCAATCCCGACACCTCCACCGGCGACGGCATCGCCATGGCCTGGCGCGCGGGGTGCCGGGTGGCAAACATGGAATTCAACCAGTTCCACCCTACCTGTCTGTACCACCCGCAGGCCAAGTCATTCCTGATCACCGAGGCGGTACGCGGGGAAGGCGGCAAGCTGTTGCTGCCCGATGGCAAGCCGTTCATGCAGCGTTTCGACACCCGCTGCGAACTGGCGCCGCGCGATATCGTCGCGCGCGCCATCGACCACGAAATGAAGCGGCTGGGCATCGACCATGTGCTGCTGGATATTTCACACAAACCGGCCGACTTCATCCGCGAGTACTTTCCCACAGTACAACAACGCTGCCTGGAACTGGGTATCGATATCACCCGCGAACCGATTCCGGTGGTACCGGCCGCTCACTACACCTGCGGCGGCGTACGCACCGACCTGAGCGGACACAGTGACGTCGAGAATCTGTACGTGGTCGGTGAGTCGGCCTGCACCGGCCTGCACGGCGCCAACCGCATGGCCAGCAACTCGCTGCTGGAATGCCTGGTGTTTGCCACTGCCGCCGCTGCGAATATCGAAACCAGGCTGGCAGCGATATCGATGCCGCCGGAACTGCCGGAATGGGACGAATCGAAAGTCACCGATTCCGATGAGGAAGTGGTGGTCAGCCACAACTGGGACGAACTGCGGCGTTTCATGTGGGACTATGTTGGTATCGTGCGCACCGGCAAGCGGCTGGAACGCGCGCGGCGACGCATCGCCACCCTGCAGCACGAAATCGAGGAATACTACGGCAACTTCCGCGTAACCAACGACCTGCTGGAACTGCGCAACCTGGTGCAGGTCGCCGAACTGATCATCCGTTCCGCGCAGATGCGCAAGGAAAGCCGCGGCCTGCACTACACGCTCGACTACCCGAAACCGGACGACAGGCACCCGCCACGCGACACCGTGCTGGTGCCGGAAAAGACGCGCAGCGCACCGGGGCACAATGTAGCCGTAGGCAAAATCGAGCAGTTGAAAATCGCCCCGGCCAAATAACCGGGGTCAGATTGACCGGCTCGTGCCGGAAACCGGGATTGCGGGCGATGGTTCAACCGGTACGGAAACGGTCGGGTATATCCACGTCTAGCGGTACGCAATCGACCCGCTCCACCCGGGCGCCGGGCGGCCCGTGCCGCAGCCACGCCTGCATCGCCTCCAGCGCCGCCGGCTCACCGCAGGCGAGCACTTCCACGCGCCCGTCGGGCAGGTTGATGGCGTGGCCGGTAATGCCCAGCCGCCTGGCCTCGGCCTGCGCCGAGGCGCGGAAAAACACCCCCTGGACACGTCCGCTCACCAGACACTGAATACACTGTTTCATGGCCACATTACACCGCGAATAAACCACCCCACCGGATCTTGCAGGAACGGGTAACCGCCTGCCAGATCAGGCCGAACCCAGCACCTGCTCCAGCGCAGCCAGGAACTGTGTGTTCTCGTCCGGCGTGCCGACCGTGACGCGCAGGCAGTCCTGCATGCGGCCACCGGCCGGGTTGAGGTTCTTGATCAGCACGCCGCGCTCGCGCAGCGATTCGAACACCGTATCCGCAGTACCGGGGGGCGACACCCGGAACAGCACGAAATTGGCCTCGCTGGGATAGGCCGTCACGCCGTCGAAGCGGGACAACGCCTCGATGAGGCGGCTACGCTCGGCGCAGATCAGGCCGGCCTGCTCATCCAGCATGGCCTTGTGTTCCAGCGCGAACAGGGCGCTGGCCTGGGTCAGTACATTGATATTATAGGGCAAGCGGGTCTTGTCAATTTCATCCAGCCACTGCGGCGAACCGGCCAGCAGCCCGAGACGCAGACCGGCCAGCCCCATTTTCGACACCGTGCGCAGCACCAGCAGGTTGGGAAACTCGTCGAGGCGCGGCATGAACGTCGCATCAGTAAATGGCGCATAGGCCTCGTCGACCACCACCATGCCCGGCGAGCGTTCGATAACGGCCTCGATGGCGGCGGCATCAAACAGTGTACCGGTAGGGTTGTTCGGGTAAGCCAGGAACACGATAGCGGGCTGGTGCAGATCGACGGCATGCAGCATGGCATCGAGATCCAGCGAGAAATCGTCGGCCAGCGGCACACCTTCGTAACACATGCCCGCCACTTCGGCGATCATCCGGTACATGACGAAGGTCGGGTCCGGCGCCAGGATAATCCGGTCCGGCTGGGCCACCGACAGCGCCAGCATCTGGATAAGCTCGTCCGAGCCGTTGCCGAGTACGATACGGGCGTTTTCCGGCACCTGCATGGCGTCACGGAGACGCTCCGTGAGAGCGCGCGCACCCGGATCCGGGTAGCGGTTCAGTTCGACGTCGCGCAACACTTCCAGCCAGGCATCCACCAGTGCCTCCGGCCAGGCATAGGGGTTTTCCATGGCATCCAGCTTGATGCTGTCACCGGGGTCCGGCACATGATAGGCCTTCAGCGCCCGGATCTCAGGACGGATCCAGAACTGCGGCGACTTGAATTCCGCGCTCATGCGTCGTCCACCACCCGGTATTCCGCCGAACGCGCGTGCGCCTCCAGCCCCTCGCCGCGCGCCAGCGTGGAGGCCGTGCGTCCGAGGTCGTTGGCCCCCTGCGCCGAACAGTAGATGATACTGGAACGCTTCTGAAAATCGTAGACGCCCAGTGGCGAGGAGAAACGCGCGGTGCGCGACGTCGGCAGTACGTGATTCGGCCCGGCGCAGTAGTCGCCCAGCGCCTCTGCTGTGTAGCGTCCCATGAAAATCGCACCGGCGTGGCGGATACGCGCCGCCATTGCCTGAGGGTCTTCCACCGACAGTTCGAGGTGTTCGGGCGCGACGTAGTTGGCGACCTCGACCGCCTCGTCGAGGTTTTTCACCTTCACCAGCGCACCACGCCCCTGCAGGGACTGACGGATGATCGATTCGCGCTGCATGTCGGGTAACAGCTTTTCGATACTGGCTGCAACGCGGTCGAGAAACGCTGCGTCCGGACTGACCAGGATCGCCTGCGCATCCTCGTCGTGCTCGGCCTGCGAGAACAGGTCCATGGCGATCCAGTCCGGATCGGTCGCACCGTCACACACCACCAGGATTTCCGAGGGACCGGCGATCATGTCGATGCCGACCTGGCCGAACACCATGCCCTTGGCAGTCGCTACATAGATATTGCCCGGACCCACGACCTTGTCGACGCGCGGAATGGTTTCCGTGCCATAGGCCAGCGCGGCCACTGCCTGCGCGCCGCCGATCGCAAACACGCGATCGACGCCGGCCACGGCCGCTGCCGCCAGCACCAGTTCATTGACCACACCATCCGGCGTGGGCACCACCATGATCAGCTCTTGCACGCCGGCCACCTTGGCCGGCACGGCGTTCATCAGCACCGAAGATGGATAGGCCGCCTTGCCACCCGGCACATACAGACCGGCGCGATCCAGCGGCGCCACCTGCTGCCCGAGCACGGTACCGTCGTCCTCGGTGTAGGACCAGGATTCCATCTTCTGGTACTCCGCATAGGCGCGCACGCGCGCGGCGGCACGCTCCAGCGCTTCACGCTGATCGGTGGGAATGGTATCCAGCGCCTGCTGCAGGCGCGCGGCCGGAATTTCCAGGTCGGACACACTGTCGGCCTGCAGGCGATCGAACCTGCCGGTGTATTCCAGCAGCGCCGCGTCGCCGCGCAGGCGGATCGCATCGATGATTTCACGAACCGTGCACTCCACCACCGCGTCGGCGGAAGCTTCCCAGGCCAGTACCTGGTCGAGGGCGGCATAAAAGTCGTCCTGGCCGCTGTCGAGCCGCTTGATGTCCACCATGCTCAGGCCGCCTGCTGCCGCTGCACAGCTTCCGCGATGCGCTCGATAAAAGCCTGCACACGCGCGTGCTTGCGCTTCATGGAAGCCTTGTTGACCACCAGCCGCGAACTGATATCGGCGATGTGATCGAGCGGCTGCAGGCCGTTGGCCTTCAGTGTATTGCCCGTATCCACCACGTCGACGATCAGGTCCGACAGGCCGACCAGCGGCGCCAGTTCCATGGAGCCATACAGCTTGATGATCTCCACCTGCTGTCCCTGCCCGGCAAAGTAGTTGCGCGCACTGTTGACGTACTTGCTGGCGACACGCAGCCGACGCAACTGCGGCGTCCAGGGCTCGCGCCCTGCCACCATCAGCCGGCAGCGTGCGATACACAGATCCAGCGGCTCGTAGAGGCCCGCGCCCCCGTGCTCCATCAGCACGTCCTTGCCGGCCACACCGAGGTCGGCGGCGCCGTACTCCACGTAGGTCGGTACGTCCGACGCGCGGATAATAACCAGCTTCACATCATCCTGGTTGGTGTCGAGGATCAGCTTGCGGCTGGTTTCCGGGTCGTCCACCGGCTCAATGCCGGCGTGCGCCAGCAGCGGCAGGGTTTCCTTGAAAATACGCCCCTTGGACAGGGCAATCGTCAGCGTTTCGGACATGGGTCGGACCTGAGGTAAAGTGCCAGTGAATGACCGGGTCAGAGCTGTTTGCTCCAGTCCTCCGGCGTAAAGGTGCGGAACGACAGGGCATGGACCGCACTCTGCATCAGGTCGCCCAGCGCGCTGTATACCATCTGGTGCTGCTGCACCTTGCTCTTGCCCTCGAAATCCGGGCTGACAATGGTCGCCTCGAAATGGTCGCCATCGCCCTGCACCGTGACCTGGGCAGAAGGAATGCCGTCTTCGATAATTTTCTTCAGTTCGTCCGCCTGCATGATTCCGCTCTTCCTGGTAAATCAGAAGGCGGATCATACTATACTGTCCCTGACCCGGCATAGCCGGAACCCGCGGCACTGCAGGGGAATATAACGATTACCTGCGCAACAGACGGCGTAACGACCGCAGCATCAGCCCTGGCCGGGCACTCCGTCACTGTGCAACGGCAAAATCCCCTCCAGCCCGCTGACGCGGGCCATTTCCAGCATTTGCGCAGGAATATTGAAAAACCGCAGACGGGTGCCGCTGCGATGCGCCTCACGCAGCCATTCGACCAGCAACGCGAGGCCGGCGCTGTCGGCCCGCTGCACATGCTCCAGATCGATATCGACCGCCGCACCGGACGCACACCGTTCCCGACATTCCCGCCACAGCGCCGGCACCGAGGCAAAGCTCAGTTCACCGTGGACTTCCAGCCGCCCGTCACGGCCCGGCCGCACTGAAGCCTGCGCTTCGACCATGTCTACTGGCCACCCGCCTTGTCCATGATGAATTTTCCGATCAGCTTCTCCAGTACAATGGCGGACTGGGTCAATCCTTCGTCAAGTTCCGACCCGTCCACCAGGTACTCGTCGGACCCGCCCGACTCCAGACCAACATACTGCTCGCCAAGCAGGCCGGCAGTGTAGATGCCAGCCGAGGTATCGTCGGTGAAACGGTTATAGCGTTCATTGATGCGCATCGTGACCACGGCGACCTGGCGCTCGTTGTCGAAATCGACACCCGACACCCGCCCGACCACCACGCCGGCAGCCTTGACCGCGGAACGCACCTTGAGTCCGCCGATATTATCGAAACGAGCAGTCAGCGTGTAGGTCCCTTCCTCGCGGAAGCTGCTGAGGTTGCTGACCTGCATCGCCAGCACGAACAATGCCGCGAGGCCGGCGGCAATAAACATGCCCACCAGCATTTCTGTTGTTTTGGTTTGTTTCATGCTCAGCTTTCTCCGAACATCAATGCGGTTAATACAAAATCCAGTGCCAGCACGGCGAATGCGGAATGCACCACCGTACGCGTTGTAGCACGGCTGACGCCTTCCGAGGTCGGAATGGTGTCATAGCCCTCGAACACGGCAATCCAGGTGGTCACGAAGCCGAATACCACGCTTTTGATCACGCCGTTCATGACGTCATCGTAAAGGTCCACCTTGGCCTGCATCTGCGCCCAGTAAGC
>CAYSRA010000015.1:0-28767 GCA_964433205.1 uncultured Thiohalobacter sp.
AACATGAACTCGCCGCCACGAAAAGCATATTCGGTATCGCAATAGACGCAACGCAGCGGACAACCGGTGAGGCGAACAAACACGGTCGGCACGCCGACGGTGGTCGACTCACCCTGCAGAGAGATGAAAATCTCGCTGATACGCAGCCGCTCGGCCGGCTGGCGCGACGAAGTTTGCACGAGTGGCTCCATACCCCCATCTTACCACCAAAGCCTGCGTAGCTGCGGTCTGTGCGCCAATACCCGCAGTCACTTTGCCGGTATATGTCCTTCCCGCTTCATGCGCTCCAGCCGCTGCCGCGCCAGCTTTGCGGTCGAGGTATCCGGGAAACGATTCACCACCTGTTCGAGTATCTGCCGGGCCGACGCCCAATCCTTCAATTCGTAGTAACTGTAGCCCATTTTCAGCATGGCGCCCGGCACCTTGGGACTGTCCGGGAAGGACTTCAACAACTTGCCAAACTCATCCAGTGCTGCCCTGAAATCACGCGTAACGTAGTAGACCTCACCCAGCCAGTACTGTGCATTGTCTGCATAACTGCTGCCCGGGTACTTTTTCAGAAAAGCGCGGAACGCAGCCGCCGCCTCGTCGTAACGCAACTCGTTCAGGATGGCCAGCGCGCTATCGTAGTCCTTGCGCTCGGCGACCGGATCCAGCGCCGCCGGCGGTTGCGCGGCAGCCACCTTGCCGGCATTGGACGCAACGCCCGACGACACGGGTGCCGTCACCACGGCACCCTCAGCGGGCATTTTTCCGCCGAGCGAGGGTGCCGCCGCCGGGTTCGACAACGCAGCCGCCCCACCCTGCACGCCGGCGGTCTCCAGCCGGTGCAGACGACGGTCGATATCCACGTACAGGTCACGCTGGCGTTTCTTCAGGCTTTTCATTTCATGCGACTGCACTTCCATCTCGCCGCGCAGCTGCTGCACTTCCTTTTGCAGCGTGGTCACCTGGTCGAACAGTTCCACCAGTCCGCGACTGTCCAGCTTGCGCTCCAGCTGCTGGACGCGGTTCCCCAACTGCTGGATACGCGATTCCAGTTCCGCCTTGCTGACCGACCAGACCGGCGCGGCGAACAGCAGCCCGGCAACGAGAGCCGCTCTAGTAACCCACATAGACCAGTTCCACGCGACGGTTCATGCTCCACGCCGACTCGTCGTGCCCTTCGACTGCGGGTTTCTCCTCGCCATAGCTCACCGTGGTAATCTGTTGTGGCGAGACCCCCTGGAATTCCAGCATGCGCCGTACCGCCTGGGCGCGTCGTTCGCCCAGCGCGATATTGTACTCACGGGCACCGCGCTCGTCCGTGTGCCCCTCGACCGAAACTTTTACATCCGGGTGGGCGGCGAGGAAGGCAGCGTGCGCGGCGATCAACTCCCGGTCCTGTTCGGACACCTCGTCGCTGTCGAAGGCAAAATAGATGACGCGCTGCGACAGCGGGCTGTTGGGATCCGAGAGGGTCTCGACAGGCAGGTTTGCGTAGTCGGAAACACCGCTTGTGGTCGCCCCCTGGTAGCTGTCGCCCGCGGCAGTGGCACCGCCGGCGCCGCGATCTTCCACGGCAACATCACCCTCCTTGCTACCACCCGTCGAACTGCACGCCGCCAGCACGGTCAGCGCCAGCACCACCCACAATAGTTTGATCAACTTCATTGTTATGCTCCTTTACAAGACTTGAACAGGGAATTCGGGACTATCACCGCTGGCGGCCAAACGGAGACCAGACCGGTTCTCTCACATCACCTTTCTGCACGCTGAGTCGCTGACGAAAGCGACCGTCACTTGACACTGCCGCCAGCACGCCACGATGACCGGCTTCGGTCGCGTAGATAATCATGCTGCCATTGGGCGCAAAACTGGGCGACTCATCCAGCGTGCCATCACTGACGATACGCAACAGACCATTTTCAAGGTTCAGGGTGGCGATGCGGTAGCGGCCACCGGCGCCATTGACCATCGCCAGCGTATGCCCGTCCGGCGAAAAATCCGCGCTGGTGTTGTAACCCCCCTCGAACGTCAGGCGCTCCGCCCGCCCGCCGACGGCGGACATCCGGTAAAGCTGCGGACTGCCACCACGGTTCGACGTAAACACAATACTCATTCCGTCCGGCGACCAGGCCGGTTCGGTATCGATCGCCGGGCCAAACGTCAGCCGCTTCAACTGCCCGTCCCTCAGACGCAGTGTGTAAATTTCCGGATTGCCGTCACGCGACAGCGTCAACGCCAGCCGCGTTCCATCAGGCGACCACGCCGGCGCACCGTTGATGCCATCGAAAGCCGCCACCTTGCGACGTTTGCCGGAACGGGCGTCCTGCACAAATACCGAAGCGCGGCGATGTTCAAACGACACGTACGCCAGCTGGCGGCCATCCGGCGACCAGGCCGGTGACATCAGGGGGGCGCGAGAGGTCAACAGGGTCCTGGCGTTGAAGCCGTCGCTGTCCGCCAGCTGCAGGTGGTATTCCTTGTAACCGGGTTTCTTCTCGACTTCGACATAGGCGATGTGGGTCGCAAATGCGCCCGGCTCGCCAGTGAGTTTTTCGTAGATAATATCGGCGATGCGATGCGCGACGTAGCGTAGCTGGGCTGCCGTGGCCGGAATACTGTGGCCGGTGAGCTGGCGCCCGCGGTATACGTCGAATACGCGGAACTGGATCCGGTAGCGGTCCGCACCGGCAGCCTCGATCTTGCCGATAACCAGATTGTCGACGCCCAGCGTGCGCCAGTCCTGGAATCGCACCTGTTTGATGTCGGAAGGCTTCGACAGCATGTCACGCTCATCCAGCGGCGCGAACCGGCCGCTGCGCGCGAGGTCGGCGGCGATGATACCGGACACGTCCTGCGGCGGCGGATAGCGATTGTTGCTGACGTCGAACGGCACTACCGCAATCGGTGCGGCGCCCTCCATGCCCTGGGTAATCTCGATCGTCAGCGCTGCGTGCGCCGCACCGGATAACAGCACCAGCAAAGAAACCAGCAAGCTTGTATAGAACTTTTGCATCATGAATCCGGATTGAACTCAAACGTAATTGATCGGAATTTTTCCATCACTTCGGGATCCGGCGGCACCGGCAGCGGCGAGGCCCTGAACACCGCTGCTTCCACCGAGCGATCAAACGCCGCGTTGCCGCTGCTGCGAATGATCTTTACCTCCACAACCTCGCCGCCCGGGATCAGCCGGACCTTGACCGCACACGACAGGCTGGCGCTGCTGCCAGCGGGGCGAATCCAGTTGCGCTGTACCTTCTCCTTTATGTACAGGCCGTACTCGTCAATCATACGCTGCATTGCCGACTGGCGCTGCGCGCGCAGACGCTCCTGTTCGGCAGCCAGGCGCTCGCGCATTTCACGTTCCGCCTCGGCCTTGCGGCGCGCTTCCTCGGCCTTGCGTTGTTTCTCGGCCTCGGCCTTTTTGCGTGCTTCTTCGGCCTTGCGCTTTTTCTCCGCTTCAGCCTTTTTACGAGCCGCCTCAGCCTTGCGCCGCTTCTCTGCTTCGGCCTTGCGTTGTTTTTCGGCCTCCGCTTTTCGACGCGCCTCGACTACCTTGCGCTGTTTTTCCGCTTCGGCCTTTTTTTTCAACTCGGCCTGGCGCTTCTTCTCGGCGATGGCCTTTTTGCGCGCCGCCTCGATCCGGCGTTTTTTCTCCGCTTCGACCTTGCGCTGGCGTTCGGCCTGCTGCTTCTTTTCACGCTCACGCTTCAGCCGCGCTTGTTCGGCACGCTGCTTTTCCAGCCGGCGGGCTTCCTCGGCCTTTTTCTTGCGCGCAATTTCGGCGTCCAGTTTACGCGCATCGATCGCAACAGCCTGTATCGGTGCCGGCTTGCGTGCAACGCTGGGCGCCGGGCTCCAGTCCAGACTGAACACCAGCACCGCAAGCAGCGCCAGGTGGGCGAGCACGGCATAGGCAAAGGAGCGCGGATTCTCGCGCAGGAATCGCAGCAGGTTGCGAATCTCAGCCCCCCCCTTCGACCGGCTCCGTCACCAGTCCGACACGACGGGCACCGGCCTGCTGTAACAGCGCCATGGCGGCCACCACCCGGCCGTAGTCGACATTGGCATCGCCACGCACCATTACCACAACGCCGGGGCGCCGCCGCAACACAGTACTGGCTCGTTCAACCAGCGTTTGCGCATCGATCGGCTGTTCGGGATCGCCACCAATATTGAGAAAGTAACGCCCCTCGGCGTCGATCGTCAGCACCAGCGGGTCTTTCTGGTTGCCTTCCATCGGCGCCGTATCGGCCTGCGGCAGCTCGACATCCACCCCCTGATTGAGCAGCGGCGCGGTAATCATGAAAATCACCAGCATGACCAGCATGACATCGATGTAGGGAACCACATTGATGTCGGCTATCGGGCGCTTGCGTATGCGTTGTCTGGCCATGATGCCCGATCAGTTGTGCGCCTGGCGCTGCAGGATGCTGGAAAACTCTTCCAGGAAGTTGTCGTAGCGGTTCTCCAGCCGCTCGACGTCATTGGAGAAGCGGTTGTAGGCAACCACTGCCGGTATCGCGGCAAACAGACCCATCGCGGTAGCGATCAGCGCTTCGGCAATACCCGGCGCCACCATGGACAGGGTGGCCTGGTGCACGTTGGCGAGGCCACGAAAAGCATTCATGATGCCCCACACCGTACCAAAAAGGCCGACATAGGGGCTGGTCGAGCCGACCGTGGCGAGAAACGACAGGTGGGTTTCCAGTTCGTTGATCTCGCGCGACAGGGCGACCCGCATGCAGCGCTGGGCACCCTCAACGACGGCCATCGGATCCACGCCGCTCTGCTTGCGCAAACGGGTGAATTCCTTGAACCCGGCGACAAAGATATTCGGCAGGCCGCGCAGCGTATCGCCACGCTGCGATACCTGGTGATACAGGGTGGCCAGGTCACCACCGGACCAGAAACGCTCCTCGAACTCCTCGGCATCGGCGCATGCTTCCGTCAGCGCGGCGCGCTTGCGGAAAATCATCGTCCAGGACATGACCGAGACCAGCAGCAACAGCAACATGACCAGTTGCACCACGAGGCTGGCACCGCTAACGAGACTGAAAAACGAAAGATCAGCAGACATCAGAGAGCGCCTCAAGGATAAAACCGGGAATCGGGCTGGGACGGAACGTAGCGGCATCGACACAGGCCACCCGCACGCGGCCACTGCAGAGAATGGCTACTTCATCCCGGCGGCGGATCTCCTGGTCAAAGGTCAGGCTGGCGCGCCGGCGTTCGCCAACGGCCGCCGTCACTTCAAGCGCATCGTTAAAATGTGCCGGCCGGCGGAAATCAATCTGGATCGAATGCACGGTAAAAAGAATGCCCTGTTCTGTTCGTAGCCTGTCCTGCTCAAAGCCTAGCGCCCGAAGACGTTCGGTACGCGCACGCTCCATGAATTTGAGGTAGTTGGCATAGTATACGACGCCACCGCTGTCGGTATCTTCGTAGTACACACGAACCGGCCAGAAAAACTGCGTCAAAATCATTCCCTTTAGTGACCACGCCGACGCAGAAAGATTCCGGTCACGTGCACATGTCTCGATAACAGATAGGTCAGCGGCATAGCTTACCGGCGCAGCATTCGCTTTGCACCTGCACTGACACGCAAAAAAAAACGCGATCCGGGTGATCGCGTCATTCCCATGGTCGGGAAAGGAAGCCTGATTTTCACCAGGAGGAAAACGAACCGTCTCCGGCCCACACACCACAGGCATGCAACGACTACTGTGCCTCCCTGGGCTGTTGCACACGCGTGTATTCATGCCGATCCAGCAAGCCGTCCCGATTCACGTCGGCCGAATCAAAGGCCCGCTCCACACCGCTGACTGAACGCGCCTCCACACGGCTGACGTAGCCATTGTGGTCGCTGTCGAGATGCACGAATGCCACCAGCCCGCGTGCGTCGACCGAGACGGCGTTATAGGCGCGTACTGGCAACGCCGCGCTTAATATCAGAACGAAAACCACCGCTGTTACTGTTTTCACCAAACTCTGCTCCGGAATATTTTTTGTGTTTTCTGACTTCATAACAGCAGCAAGGGATATGCCAGCTTCAAAAAAGCGCAGCGGCACAGTTGCTTGCCGGGTCCCGGCGCGCCCGCCCTAAAAGCCTCGGGCCAAAACCGGCGCTTTCCGTTACCCTGTGGAGACAATTACCACAGAAAAAGCACCAATTCCTTACATTACAAACAGTTAGAGCGTCGCCCAACGGCGACGCCCGGATGGATTGCAGATAGCGCCGTACCGCGCCGAAGGAATCAGGTAGCCGCGCGAGCGCCCTTGAACTGGGAGGGATTGAGGTGGTGCTTGTGCAACAGCTTGTAAAACTCGGTGCGATTACGCTTGGCAATTCGCGCCGCCTGGCTCACGTTGCCGCTGGTGATCTGCAACAGCTGGGTGAGGTATTCGCGCTCGAAGCGCGACCGCGCGTCCGCAAACGCCGGCATCTCCTCGTTGGCCTCGTCGCGCAAAGCACGCTGTACCAGGCTGACCGGAATCAGCGAGGTCGTGGTAAATGCGACCGCCTGTTCCACAACATTGTAGAGCTGGCGCACATTGCCCGGCCAGGGTGCCGACAGCAGAACTTCCATGGCGTCCGGTGCAAACCCCTTCACCCCCTTGCGGGCGGCGTCACCGAGGTTGCTCAACACGTGGTTGGCCAGCAGCGGGATATCTTCGCGCCGCTCGGCCAGTGAGGGAATTTCCAGCGTGACGACATTCAGCCGGTAATACAGGTCTTCGCGGAATGCACCGCCCTTGCGCAACTCGTCCAGATCACGGTGGGTAGCAGAAATAATACGAACATCAACGGGGATCGCGTAGGTTGAGCCGACCGGGCGCACTGCACGCTCCTGGATCGCGCGCAGTAATTTGACCTGGAAGCTCATCGGCATGTCACCGATCTCGTCGAGGAACAGGGTACCGCCCTCGGCGGCCTGGAACAGCCCCTTGTGCTCCCGGATGGCGCCGGTAAAGGAACCCTTGGCGTGCCCGAAAAACTCTGACTCGAACAGGGTTTCCGGGATGGCACTGCAATTCACCGCCACAAACTCTCCCTCAGCACGCGGGCTGGCGTGGTGGATCGCCTGTGCCAGCAATTCCTTGCCGGTACCGCTCTGTCCATGGATAAACACGCTGGCGCCGCTGGAAGCCACCAGGCGCGCCTGCCCGAGCAGGTCCTCCATCAGCGGACTGCGGGTCACAATCCCCTGACGCCATTCCGCGACAGACGACTCCTCGGAGCGGTTCTGCTGCTCACCGGTCACCCGTAGTGCACGCGTGACCTGGTCCAGTAAATCCTTACTATCAAAAGGTTTTGTCAGGTACCCAAAGACGCCGCGGCTGGTGGCATCGACGGCATCCGGAATACTTCCGTGGGCCGTCAGAATGATTACCGGCAGGGCCGGGCTGCGCCGATTGATCTGGTCGAACAGCGTCATGCCATCCATCCCATCCATACGTAAGTCCGTGATTACCAAGTGGGGTTGGAAAGTCGGGATTTGCGCGACCGCCTTTTCTCCGCTCTCCACCGCAGCGACCTCATAGCCCACGGCCGACAGGCGCATGGACAACAACCTCAACAGGGCGGGGTCATCATCCACGACCATGACACGATAACGACAGGCGCTCATTTCCTACTCCTTCCGACCTTCCGATCAGTTACGTTGCTGAATACTCTCTTCGATATTGGTCAGCTCTTGCAACTGCCGTTCCAACTCTTCCACACGAGTATCAGCCTGCTTCAACTTCGACCTCAATTTGACAATTTTGTCACGTGCCCACAACTGTTCACCGATCACCTGTCTGAGCAGCACTGCCAGCGCGCGGGCGCTGTCGCTGGCCTCCGCTTCGTCCAGACCCTTGAGCAGGGACAGCGCGCGAGCCTGGTCACGCACCGGTTTGGGGCCCTCCGCCAGCAGCAGGGCCAGTCGCAAGCGGCTGCGCGGCGAAGGAAACTCCCTGAAATCGCGTTCCCGGGCTTTCAGTGTGCGCCTGAGCTGGTCTTCCGGCAACTCACGCACACGGTTCCACTCTTCCAGCCAGTAGGCCGCATCATCGACCCGCACGGCCAGCGGCACCGGCCCGGCGGTGCGCTGCACGGTCACCGGCTGACATCCGGCCAGCACCATCAGACCCAGTAGAACAAGGAACCTATTCACCTACACTCTCCGACTTGTGTATCGGCAGAACGACTCTCAGACAAGCTCCCGTGTCTTCACTGTCGATGACCTCGATATACCCACCGTGGGCCTGCGCATACTCACGCGCAATAGATAAGCCTATACCCGTACCACGCACATGGCCATTGGAGGAGGACGAACCCTGATAGAAGACATCAAATATGCGCCGGCGTTCCTGCTCCGGGATCCCTGGTCCGGAATCGGCCACCTCAAATAACGCCTGCTCGGCCAGGCACTCCAGCCTGACCCGCAACCGCCCTTCCACCGGCGAAAACTTGATGGCGTTGGACAGCAGATTGTCCACCAGTGTCTGCAGTTTGGCACGATCGCCGTCCAGCTCGACCGGTTGCAAGGATACATCCAGCCTCAACTGGCGCGCCAGTATTGCGACCTTGTGGTCCTCCAGCACTGATTCGATCACGCGATGCAGCGGAACCACGCTCAGTTTGAGTTGCGCCGCATTGGAGCTTGCCACGTTAAAGTCCAGCAGATTCTCGATCAGTTTCTGTAACTGGAGACTGTTATCGCGCAAAATCGCCACAATTTCATTCTGTTGCGCGTTGAGGTTGCCCACCGCCTGCTCCGTCAACAGTTCGGCGCCTTCGCGAATTGCCGTCAGCGGCGTCTTCAACTCATGGGAAATGTGCCGCAGGAAGCGGTTCTTTTCCTGATCGACCTCCAGCAAGCGCATGCGCATCCAGTCCAGCCGTTCGCCGAGCTGCTCCAGGTCCCGCGGACCGACGATATGCGCAGAACGGGAAAAATCACCGTCCCCGAGCCGGCGGATGGCCTGATCCATCTGTCGGATGGGGCGCGTAATCAGCAACGTAAAAATCACCGTAAGCACCAATGCGGCAGGCGCCAGCGCCATAGCCTGCACAATCAGCCCGCGCTGCAGGCGCGCACCGTTGGCATCCAGCCGTTCCACCTCCCGCTCGACCAGCGTGCGATTATCAACCAGCATTTTGCGCGCATCGCGCGTCAACTCGCGGAAACCATCGACGGCGGAATGGATTTCCGGCGCATCGTGCGGATAGCCGGCCATCAATGCCTCGTTCATGGATGCCTCGACTTCCTCAATCATTTCCAGGCGCTGGCGCTGCAGTTCAGACAGGTTCAGCGCCGCCAGACGCCGCACCGCACCGCGAAACTCCTGGTGATACTCGCGATAGACGTCCAGCAGTTTGCTCTCGCCGGTCACCTGGTACTGGCGCGCGTTGCGCTCCATGGCGGTAATGGCCTCGACCAGCAACTGGCTGCTCTGGGTCGCGCGCACGGTGGCAAACAAGGCGCGCTGGCCCTGCGCGACCAACTGGTCGACCGACCAGGTTGCGTGCAGCAATGCTGCCAGCAACGGAAATACCACCAGTACAAAACCGGTTAACAGCAATCGTCGAATGGACTTGGGGCGATACAGGCGCACAGGGCAACACCTTCCGGGAAGTGAGTGCGTATTGTCCGCGAAAGGACGCCGAATTTGAAATACCACCGGTACTTTCCGGTAGTATGTGCCCCATGAAACCACTCACCGCCCTGCTGACGGCCCTGCTCACACTACCCTGGCTACCCGCTGCTGCAGCCGGCGCGGCCGCCGTCAAACTGGAATTCAAGCCTCGCACACCGGAGCAGATGAGCGCATTCTACGAAGCGCGCGGATTTCCCGACGCGATGATCAAGCCCCTGCACGAACAATGTTTTATCACCGTACGCGTGACCAACACCGGGGACGACGTAGTGTGGCTGGATCTGGGCAAGTGGGTATTTACGGCCAATGGCAAGCGCATCCGGCGCTATCACCGCAATGACTGGCTGGAAAAATGGCAACAAATGGGCATGCCGGCAGCCCACCGCTCCACGTTCCGCTGGACCCTGCTACCGGAAACCCTCGATTACCAGCCGGGCGAAAGCGAAGGCGGCAACATCATCCTGCCGCGCGTGGAGGGCTCCATTCACCTGCACACCGTGTTCGCCACCGGCAGGGATAAAAAAGGCCCGCCGCTGCAGCTCGACTTTGACAACCTGACCTGCGCCGAGGACAAACCCTGATGCGATGCACACTGTTCGCACTGCTGGCGCTGCTGCTGGCACTACCGGTCTACGCCAACAACGGTGACATTACGCCACCGCCGGGTATCCGCGTGTACGCGATTGGCCCGGCCCCGGACTTCGAACTCGCCGACATCGACGGTAATCGCGATACGCTGTCCAGCGGACGCGGGCAGTGGGTGTTCCTGCACTTCTGGGCCAGCTGGTGCGGCCCGTGCCGCAAGGAAATGCCCGCCATCCAGCGGTTGACCAACCTCATGAAAGACGAGGCGCTGAAAATCCAGCTCGTGAATACCGCGGAAGACGAAGACACCATATTCAGTTTCATGGCAGGCGTAGCGCCTGACCTGACCACACTGATGGACAGCGACGGACAGGTCACCGAAGTCTGGAAGCCCCGGGGACTGCCCGCGACCTACCTGGTAGACCCGCAAGGCAACGTGCGCTACCAGGCACTCGGGGGCCGCGAATGGGACCAGCCCGAGTACCTGGAGTTTCTGCAGGCGCTGATCAACCGTTCGTCAGCTGCGGCGACCAGCAAACACTAGCGGCTCAAACAACGCTGCCGAATCCACGGTCGATGGCACCGGGCGGGATATCGAGCCCGGCAAGCCGGCACCCCTGGGCAACCGGCCCACCCGGAAACAGCCCGTAGAGATATTTAATACCGCCCTTGTCATGGAAGTGCTCGTCCAGCGCATCGTGCAATTCGCGCACGCTGATACGCGATGTATCCCTGCGCGAATAATACTCCTGTAACGCACGCAGTTCTTCCCAGTGGTCGTCACTCATTTGCAGGCCTTCCTCACTGGCAACCGCGAGCGCTTCTTCCTGCGACCAGTGCTCTGGAGCATAGGGAAATGTCAGTTCCCGATCTAGTACAGCCATAGTCTGTCCTCCCGTCTTCACTTCACCCGGGCGCATCGTGTACGCCCTGCAAAAAGCATAGCAGCTTTCCCGGGCTTCGCCGGTCAGCGCAAAACCCACGGGAATATTTCTTTCCCTGCCACCATCCACAGGGGGCCATACCCAAATAATCCCAACAAAACGAGATGACGAGGAGCGGACATGAAAACTTTTACCACAGGGCGACGATTTTCCCTGATACTGCTGGGGCTGCTGTCCCTGCCACTGGCCTCACTGGCTGCCGAAGACGCGGGGCTGGGACACGATTACCGCACCTTCCACAGCAACGGAAAAATCGACTACGGGAAAATCGGCGATTCCTACACTGCCGACCTCGTCATGTACCTGGCGGGCAACCAGTTCATGGTGATGGAAGACCTGATTACGGATTTCCAGAAAAAACATCCGGATATCAAAACCGTCTATGTGGAAACAATTCCCCCGGGGCAGATACTCAAACAACAACTCCTCAAACAGGGTCAGATCAACGGTGAAAATACCGCCACCAACCCGGACCTGTACGCCAGCGTCAACCTTGGACACCTCAAGAAGTTGCACGGGTTAAAACTGATGGATGACTACATCATCTATACCCATAACAAACTGGAATTGATGGTGGCTGAAGGCAATCCGAAAAACATCAGGGGACCGAAGGACCTTGGGCGCGATGACCTGGTGCAGTCGCACCCGAATCCTCTGACCGAAGGCATCTTCAAGTTCTACGGCTCGGAAATGCTGAGAGATCTCGGCCTGTATGAAAAGGTCACCGGCAACGCCATGTGCAAAAGTTGCTGGGCTATCCCCGGCAAAACCTGGTTCACCTCGCGCCACCACCGTGAAACACCGCACCGCATTGAAAACGGCAAGGCGGATGTGGGGATTGTGTGGGCTACCGAAGTGGTACACGCGAGGAAGGAAGGTCGCAATATCGAGGGCGTTGCGATTCCGGCACCCTACAACAAACAGGAGAAGGTCGGCTACGCTATCGGCGCGCTCAACAAGGCTCGCAACCCGGCCAACGCCGGAACGTTCCTGTCCTACCTGGCCAGCGACGCGGCGCAGAACATATATGCCAGCCACGGTTTCATCAAGGCTTCAGCGGATGAATTGAAACTTAAAGCCATCCCCTGAGCAAACAATCGAGGGTGGCGCGTCGCGCGCGCTACCCCTCGTGCCTGCTGCGCCGGGCACGCGTTATTATTCTTCCTGTCGGCGCAACTCGGCATCGCGCCGCTTCTGCGCATCGATCAGGGTCTGCTCAACGGCGCGCGCCTTGTCGAGCGTTTCCACCTGTTCCTGCCAGACGTGTTGCTGTTTTTTTTCCGTCGACTCCTGCGCCTCATCCGAGGGCGACGAACAACCGGACAGCGCGATTATCAGAAATATACCCGTTTTCATTTTGCACATCGTCTTTTCTCCACTGTTGGGAAACACTGCCCGCCTGCCCCGATGCGACAGAATCAGGAAATCGCCAGCACATCTGAAAACCACTCACATACCGAATCCACTCGCCTGCCAAGCATATCCTTTTTATAAGGCGACGCCGCACTGTGCCCCCATACCGGGCCGGGCCAGGCGGGGTCATCGACGAAGCGGGCAATGTGATGCACATGCAACTGCGGAACCAGGTTACCCAGGGCTCCGATATTGATCTTGTGCGCACCGCAGACCTCCTTGAGGTAACGCGACAAGCGGGCGGATTCGCGCCATAACTGCCACTGCTCCGATTCTTCCAGTTCAAACACTTCGGTAATACCGGCACGCCGGGGAACCAGCACGAACCAGGAATAGCGCGCGTCATTCAGCAGCAATAACCGGCTTAACGGCAGGTCGCCGACAACGGTACAGTCCGCCGCCAGACGCGGGTGCAACTCGAAAGCCTCCATCAATCCACTCTCCCGGACAGATAAATAACCTGCTTTGTACGCCCTGCCCCTTCTGCCTTCAAGCCAATAGCGTTATCTTTGTCAGGGTATGGATTATCTGCTCGCTATCGATCAGGGGACACACGCCAGCCGGGCGCTGCTTTTCGATGCCCGCGGCAAGCGTATTGCCGGCCACCTCGCGCCCGTCACCCTGAGGCGGCCACAGGCGGACCGTGCGGAGCAGAACCCCGCCGAAATTCTAGATTCGGTGCGCGAAACCGTCGCGCTTGCAGTCAGCGAACTATCCCCGCCCGAGCGCGGCAATATCCGCGCCTGCGGCATCGCCACCCAGCGATCCACCGTGCTGGCATGGCAGGCAAACGGCGCGCCGCTGTCGCCGGCAATCAGCTGGCAGGACACCCGCGGCGCGCCGCTGGTGTCTTCGCTGCAACCCCGTGCCCGCGACATCCGCGAGCAAACGGGCCTGCCTTTATCCGCCCACTACGGTGCAAGCAAGCTGCACTGGCTGCACCAGCTTCTGGCTGATGAACCGGAGTTACGACTTGGCCCGCTGGCCAGTTTTCTTCTGACGCATCTGACCAACACCGGGCACGTCGTCGATCACACCAATGCGCAGCGCATGCAGTTACTGAACACCGTCAGCCTGAACTGGTCGCCCCGGCTCGCCGACTGGTTCGGACTGCCACTGGATCGATTGCCGAGCTGCCGGCCTGTCATTGCAGATTATGGCGTGCTCACCGATCACGACATTCCGGTCACCGCCGTCTGCGGCGATCAAAATGCTGTATGGCACAGTGACGGCGCCGATACCAACCATTGCGCGCGCATCAACCTGGGCAGCGGCGCTTTCGTGCTGGCCGCGCAGCCACCCGGCTGCGACATTCCTGAACTCATCAGCAGCCTGGCCGTGAGCGATTCCCATCGCGCCGAGTGGTTGTTCGAGGGCACCGTGAACGGCGCGGGCAGCGCCCTGCAGTGGCTGGCCGAACAACACGGCATTGACGACCTGTTCACTCGCCTCCCGGAATGGCTTGAGCAGGTCAGCAGGCCGCCCCTGTTCCTGAATACGGTAGGCGGCCTCGGCTCACCCTGGTGGCGCCAGCAACCTGCACCGGCGTTTGTACCGGATAAGGCCGATCACACCGCCGCTGAACGTGCCGTCGCGGTAGTGGAAAGCATCCTGTTCCTGTTGCAGTGCAACCTGGAGCGCATGACGCACAAGACACCCATCGAACATCTGAAGGTCAGCGGGGGCCTGTCAAAGCTGGACGGCCTGTGCCAGAAGCTTGCCAATCTCAGCGGGCTGCCGGTCGAACGTTGCGACGACCCGGAAGCGAGCGCCCGCGGGGTCGCCTGGCTGGCTGCCGGACGGCCCGCCGAATGGTTGTCATCACGCGAGCTTCCACAGTTTCTCCCGCAGCCCGACGCGCCCTTGCGGGAACGCTTCCGGCAGTTCGTCGAACAACTGCAACAAAGCGGGGACAGCATTGAGGTCTGAAGTCATCCCCCAGCTGGTTGGCCACCGCGGCGACATGCGGCGCCATCCGGAAAACAGCTGGCCGGCACTGCGGGCAGCGGTCGACGCCGGCGCCTGCTGGCTGGAGTTCGATGTACAGCTGTGCGCCGACGGCCGCTTCGTGCTGTTGCACGATACTGACTTTCAACGCACCGGCGGCGACCAGCGCCGCGTATTCGAACTCGATGCGGACACCTGCCGTGACATCAGTGTGCATTACCCCAAACTGTTTGGAGAGCGATTTTATCCCGCACCGACGCCTCTGCTCGACGAGGTACTCGCGTGGCTGGCCACGCTGCCGGATGTACGCGCCATGGTGGAGATAAAGACAGAGAGCCTCGAACACTTTGGCCGGGAGACCGTCATGCGTACACTGCTGAAAACACTTGCCCCTCATCGGAAGCAGTGCGTACTGATCTCTTTTGATGAAGCAGCATTACAGTTCGCGACCGAACAGAGCGGGCCGGAACTCGGCTGGGTACTGGAAAAATACGACGACTCCCAGCGGCAGCGCGCTGAACGAATGCAACCGCACTACCTGATCTGCAACCGGAAAAAAATTCCCCGCCATACCCGACTGTGGCACGGCAGCTGGCAGTGGATGCTTTACGACATCAAGGACCCCAGGCTGGCACTGGCGTGGGCCAGGCGTGGCGCCGGGTTGATCGAAACCGCCGATATCACGCGATTACTGAAACACCCTGTACTCGCCGAACGGGCCTGTCGCCATGGACTGTGACATCCTGATCATCGGAGCCGGCATACACGGCGCCGCCATCGCACATCTGGCCGCACAACGTGGCTACCGGGTGCGCGTGATCGAACAATTCAGCCATGCGGCAGAAGGCACATCGAGCCGTTCTTCCAAACTCATTCACGGCGGCCTGCGCTATCTGGAGACCGGCCAGCTGAAACTGGTTCGCCAATGCCTTGAAGCCCAGCGCACCCTGCTGCGCGAACGACCCTCACTGGTCAAACTCACACCGTTCTATATTCCGGTCTATACCCACACCACCCGCCCGGTCTGGAAAATCGCGATCGGTCTCTGGCTGTATCGCCTGCTCGGAGGACACCGCTTCAGTCGGGTACCGAAACATCAATGGAATAATCTGGACGGGCTGGACACACGTGACCTGCGCGCCGTGTTCCGTTACTTCGACGCACAAACCGATGACCACGCCCTGACGGAAGCCATACTCCACGACGCGCAGACACTTGGCGCCCGGATCTCCTTCAACACAAGATTCGAACAGGCCACCTGTGAACCTTCATCTTGCCGGGTCATCTGTCAGGGTACTGCGGGAGCGGAGCAAATCACCGCCGCAAACGTGGTCAATGCAGCGGGGCCGTGGGTCAACCAGGTGCTGGAACACTTCACCCCGCGCCCGACACCGCTGGATATCGAACTGGTACAGGGAACCCACATCATCGTGCCGGGCACCCTGAAACAGGGCATCTACTACCTGGAAGCACCACAGGACCAGCGCGCCGTGTTCGTCATGCCCTGGCAGGGAAATATCTTGATCGGCACCACCGAAACACCGTACCGGGGCGACCCGGCCGCCGTACATCCCCTGGCAGAAGAAAAAACCTACCTGCTTGCGGTATACAATCACTATTTCAGTGACAAGCGCGAGGCTGGCGATATCATCGATGCCTTTGCCGGCCTGCGCGTCCTTCCCGCCGGCAAGGAACGCGCGTTCAACCGGCCCCGCGAGACCATCCTCCACCGCGACAAGGCGGTACCGCGCCTGATCAGTATCTACGGTGGCAAACTGACCTCACACGCCCAAACCGCCCGCGAACTCCTCACCTTACTGTAACCGTCCCCTTTTTCGCCTTTTCGCTAGTCGATCAGGGGGAGCGTTTCGCCTTCGGGATCCGGGGGGTTGAGACCAAGTTGCTGCCAGGCATGGCGGGTCGCCATACGGCCGCGCGGGGTGCGGACGATATAGCCCTGCTGGATGAGGTAGGGCTCCAACACGTCCTCGATAGTGCCTTTTTCCTCGCCGATGGCGGCGGCCAGGTTGTCGACACCAACCGGCCCGCCGTCAAATTTTTCGATAATGGTACGCAGCAGGCGCCGGTCCTGGCTGTCGAAGCCCTGCGGATCGACGTTGAGCATCTCCATGGCATTCTCCACAACCTCCACCGTGACCTTGCCGCGGGCCTTGATCTCGGCAAAGTCGCGCACCCGGCGCAGCAGCCGGTTGGCTATGCGCGGCGTGCCGCGCGAGCGCGTGGCCAGCGCACGCGCACCGTCGCCGTCTATGTCGATACCCAGAATGTGTGCGGAACGTTTGAGAATGATCGCCAGGTCGGCAGCATTGTAGAACTCCAGTCGTTGCACAATGCCAAAGCGGTCACGTAGCGGCGAGGTAAGCAGCCCGGCACGGGTAGTGGCACCGACCAGCGTGAACGGCGGCAGGTCGAGCTTGATAGAACGTGCCGCCGGCCCCTCGCCGATAACGATATCGAGCTGATAGTCTTCCATCGCCGGGTATAGAATTTCCTCGACTACCGGGCTGAGGCGGTGAATTTCGTCGATAAACAGCACATCGTGCGGCTCCAGGTTGGTCAGCAGCGCCGCCAGATCGCCCTGCTTCTCCAGCACCGGGCCGGCACTGTGGCGCAGGTTGGCGCCCATCTCGTTGGCGATGATGTGCGCCAGCGTCGTCTTGCCCAGCCCCGGCGGACCGAAAATCAGCACGTGGTCGAGCGCCTCCTCGCGGCGGCGCGCCGCCTCAATGAAGACCTCCATCTGCTCGGTCACCTGCGGCTGACCGACGTAATCCGCCAACTGCTTCGGGCGAATAGCGCGATCTACAGCCTCGTCCTGGGACGAAGCGCTGGCGGTAACGATACGATCCGGCTCAATCATGTGGCGAGGATACCGGTTCGCCCGGTGCGGGTACAGGCCCGACGCCGCGTGCCGGCTGCCGGGAACCGACCGGAACCCGTCCGCGGACCGGGATCCCGGAGTCTGGCCCGCGAGACCTCACGGCAAGCCGGGGAGCGGAGAGGAAAACAAAAACGGGAAGGGGGTTGTTAGCTGACCATCGACTGTAATGCCGAGCGGATAATCTCTTCCGTACCCAAGCCGTCCACATCAACGGCACGTACCATACGGCTGGCGTCCGCCGGCTTGTAGCCGAGCGCCACCAGCGCGCTGACGGCCTCTTCAACCGGGTTGAGTACATCGGCCACCGGCACCTTGCCCGTAACCGCAGCACCGGAAACGTCCCAGTCCGAGAGCCGATCACGCATCTCCACCACCAGCCGTTCAGCGGTCTTCTTGCCGACGCCGGGCAGTTTTACCAGCGAGGCGGTATCACCCGCCTGGACGCAGGCCGCGAACAGGCCGGCCTCCATACCTGAGAGGATGGTCAGGGCCAACTTTGCGCCGACGCCGTTAACCTTGATCAGGGTCCGGAACAGGGTACGGTCGGACAGTTTGCTGAAACCGTACAGCGTATGTGCATCCTCGCGCACAGCGAGGTGTGTATAGAGCCTGACCGGCTCCCCCACGGCGGGCAGATCGTAAAAGGTCGTCATCGGTGCCTCGATCTCGTAGCCCACGCCCTGCACCTCGATCAACAGCGCAGGTGGCTGCTTTTCACGCAACACGCCATGCAGGTAACCGATCATCGCAAACGTCCTCCGGCCATCCCGGTCGCGCCGGCAACGCGATCGAGCGCGCCCTGCTGGTAGCTGTGACACAGCGCGATGGCCAGCGCATCAGCCGCATCGGCCTGCGGGGTGTCACTGAGGTTGAGTAAAACACGCACCATGTGCTGGACCTGGGTCTTGTCGGCACCACCCTTGCCGACCACCGCCAGCTTGATCTCGCGCGGCGCATACTCGGCTACCGGCAGGTCATGCGTCACCACAGCACAGATCGCCGCACCACGCGCCTGCCCCAGTTTCAATGCCGAGTCAGCGTTACGGTGCATAAAAACATTTTCGATGGCCAGTTGCTGCGGCTGGTAAGTATGCAAAAGCTCGGTGATCTCGCGGAAGATCAGCCCAAGCTTGTCGGGCAGGCTGCTGCCGGTCACCTTCAGGCAACCGCTGGCGATGTAACTGGCCTTGCGACCGTCGCTGTCGATCAACCCGTAGCCCATCAGTCGCGAGCCGGGGTCGATGCCGAGAATGCGGGTCGCGGGGCGCAGAATCTATAGCTCCGCGAGAATTTCGTCGGAGATATCGGCGTTGGAATACACGTTCTGCACGTCGTCCAGTTCCTCGAGTACATCGAGCATGCGGATCATTTTTTCCGCATCCTTTTTATCCAGCGGCGTGGTGTTCTCGGCACGCATGGTCACTTCGGCCTGTTCCGGCTCGAAGCCGGCGGCGATCATCGCCTCCTTGACGCTGACGAACGCTTCCGGCGCGGTCAGCACATCGACGGAACCATCGTCATTGGTGAGCACATCGTCAGCGCCGGCTTCCAGCGCAGCCTCCATGATGGCGTCCTCATCACTGCCCGGTGGGTAGCTGAGAATACCGGTCTGGGAGAACTGGAACGCCACCGAGCCGCTGGTACCCAGGTTACCGCCGGCCTTGGTGAAAGCGTGACGCACCTCGGACACCGTGCGATTGCGGTTGTCGGTCAGACAATCGACCATCACCGCAACGCCGCCCGGACCATAGCCCTCGTAGCGGATTTCGTCGAAGTTTTCGCCGTCCTGGGCTCCGGCACCGCGCTTGATGGCCCGCTCAATGGTGTCCTTGGACATATTGGCGCCCAGCGCCTTGTCCACCGCCAGCCGCAGGCGTGGGTTGGCGGCCGGGTCGGGATCCCCCATGCGCGCCGCCACCGTGATTTCACGAATCAGTTTGGTGAATACCTTGCCACGCTTGGCATCCTGCGCCTTTTTGCGATGCTGGATATTCGCCCATTTACTGTGTCCTGCCATTGCTGCCTCATCGTAAAAATAGTGTGATGGGCGGATTTTAGCATTGACCGGCCGGCCGCGTCAGCGTCCGGCCGGCGAGCCTCAGTAGCGACGCGTGTAGAGGAACTGGAAATTCAGCTGGCTGTGCGACGACTTGACGGCCGGAATCGTGGAACCGTTACCGGGATTGGTCGCGCTGTTCTCGAACACCTTGACCACGGAAAAGTCGATCGACTGGGTGTCGTCGAAGCGATACCCGAAGCCACCGGTCAGGTGATTCTCCGCAATCGCCGGGAACAGTGCGTTCAGGAACTCATCCGGCACCGGGTTGGCCGCATAGTTGAAGCCGGCACGCAGCGTCAGCGCCCGGGTGAACTGGTAAGCCCCGCCAATCTGGTACACCGTCTGGTCTTCCCAGTCCTGGTAGAGCGTGGCCGTCAGGTCCGCCCCCGCAAAACCGGCCGCAGCCGGGTCGGGCTGGCTGCTGTCGGCGGTGAATTCCATGGTGAAGTTCTCCATCACGTCCTTCCACAGCAGCCGCTTGACGTCGAACACCAGCAACAGTTCCGGGGTAGCCTGCAGCTTCATGCCCACCGCCCAGGTAGCCGGCCACTGGAAGTCATCGACCCTGATCTTGCCGCGCACCGGAATATCGACATTGGCATAACCCGAACCGGTGTTGACCTCGACCCCCATCAGCAGGCTGGCATCGCTACTCTTCAGATCGCCGAGCCGGGTTTTGGTGTGATAGGCGCCGCCGATGGAAAGCTTGCGGTTCGCCTGGTAGACGAAACCGATCTTGCCGCCATAGCCGTATGCCCTGGCCTCACCGGTAAAATCACTACTGTCATTGAAATCGAAATAAGCGTGATTCAGGGTACGGATCGAACCCGGCCCTGCCGGTGCCCCGAACGGTTCGTAAAGGGCGCCAAAACTGTTCAGCAACGTGCCACTGGCCTCGCCGATCGTCCGGGTGGTAACGAGATCCACAAACTGTGCCTCGCTCATCGCCATGCGCAGGTCCAGTCCCGCCCAGATCAGGTCGGCACTGCCACCGATCACCAGTTTGTCGTTGACGTTCCATGCCAGCGGCGCAATCACGCGGCCGACACTCAACTCACTGCGATTTTCGAGACTGGCGCCAACCCGCCCCGGGTCACCAAGAAAGGTCCCCTGGTCATATTCAGTACCCATCCCGCCCTGACCGTAAATACCGAAGCCGAACGTCAGCCCTTCCTGTTTACGCACCCAGCCCACGGCCGGCATGTAGTAGGCCGTCCCGTCAGAGTCGGCTTTTACATTTCCGGCTTCGGCACTGACATCCGGCCCGAGAAACCCGACGAACAGTTCGGCACGATCACCGTCCTCCATCAGGCCCAGCGTCGCCGGATTATTCATCATCGCCGCGGTGCCGTTGTCGTAGGCCATGCTCGCCCCTCCCATCGCCGTGGCAATCGGGCCGTAGCCTTCCATATTCATACCATTGGTGGCGTGGGACAGCGCCGGAACCAGCGCGAGGAAAACACACAGAGAGGCACGTAAAGGTGCCGGGATAATACGTGACATTCAGAAAAACCTTTGCGTCGTAGTTTAAAGATAATGCTGGGGAATCGAACAGGCTGGCGGGAAATCCGGGAACAGAACTGCGATTACGGCCGCTTGTAGCGGCAGGGAAATATAATACTTTACATACTCGGGACCAAATTCCCGGCAAACCGGCGATCGCGGAATGATGACCGCGGTCAGTGAAAAGAAATTAGCGGGGGATCAGGGCGAAACGTCCAGCATGCGCCGCAACGCGGTGCGGGCCATATCCGCTTCAGCAAGCGGCACGCTGATCCGGTTGACCGGACTGCCGTCGACCAGGTTTTCCAGCGTCCACAGCAAGTGCTGGGGATCGATGCGGAACATCGTGGAACACATACATACGGTAGGCGACATGAAGTGCACCCACTTGCCCTCCGCCCGGCACTCGTCGTGCAGGCGGTTGACCAGGTTCAGTTCGGTGCCGACCAGCCAGCGCGTACCCGGGGCAGAGGCGCGGATGGTCTTGATGATGAACTCGGTGGAACCGACGTAATCCGACGCCTGACAGACCTCGAAGCTGGCTTCCGGATGGGAGATGATCTTCGCGTCCGGGTATTTCACCTTGAAGCGCTCGATGTGCGACACCTCGAACATCTGGTGCACCGAGCAGAATCCCTTCCACAGGATCATCTTCGCATCATGGATCTGCTGCTCGCTAAGGCCACCCATCGGCTGATCGAAATCCCACACCACCATATCGTCGAGCGGGATGCCCATGTTGTAGCCGGTGTTGCGCCCCAGATGCTGGTCGGGGAAGAACAACACCTTTTCACGCTGGCCAAACGACCACTCCAGCACATGGCTCGCATTGGTCGAGGTGCAGACAATACCGCCATGACGGCCGCAGAACGCCTTCAGGTCAGCGGCGGAATTGATGTACGTCACTGGCGTCACCTGCTCATCAGGATCGAGCACCTGCGAAAGCTCCTGCCAGGCGCGCTCGACCTTGGCCAGGTTGGCCATGTCGGCCATGGAACAACCGGCAGCCAGGTCCGGCAGAATGGAGATCTGCTCCGGGCGTGACAGGATGTCCGCCACCTCGGCCATGAAATGCACGCCGCAGAACACAATGTACTCGGCTTTGGAACTGGCCGCCTGCCGGGACAGTTTCAGCGAATCGCCGGAAAAATCGGCATGACGGAACACTTCGTCGCGCTGGTAGTGATGACCCAGAATCACCAGCCGGCCACCCAGTTTTTCCTTCGCCGCAACAATGCGCGCCTCGCATTCTTCGTCGGACAGGGAGGTGTAGGGGTTTACGTCTATCGCGTTTACAGCCATGCGGACAATCTCACTGATTTCTCTGGGTCAATTCTCTTTTATCAGGGCAAATGAAGCAACCATGAAAAATGCATCGGTTCTCGGCCCCAAAAAGCGCAAAAAGGGGACGGAGGGATTAAATATTAATCCCTCTGTCCCCTTTTTGTTTGGCGGCGGGAAAAGATGTGTTTTTCGATCGCCTGCTGGTTGGTGTAGGAACTCGCCTTGAGTGCCGCGTGCCGGGCCGGGAACCAGCGCGACCGGCGGTGTTCGTCGGGGTTCAGGGTAATTTCGACCGGCCCCGGCAATTCCACCAGGAACAGGTGTTCGAGGTTGAACTCCTGTTCCGGTGCATAGCGGTCGCGCCACGCCGGCAGGATGCGAAAGCGGGTGGTCTGCTCGCAATCGACCAGCAATTCACTGACGTCCAGCCCGGTTTCCTCCCGCACTTCGCGAATCGCCGCGTCACGCGGCGACTCGTCCCAGCCCAGACTGCCGGTAACTGACTGCCAGTAGTCTTCAGGCTGGCAACGCTCCATCAGCAGCACGTCACCGGCCTCGGTGTAGATAACAACCAGAACGGATTCGGGACGCTTGTAACGGTGAGTCATACTGTCAGGACTGTTTTTCCTTTTCGACCGGCTTGCGCAGACGGATATTCAGCTCACGCAACTGGGTCTCGGGCACTTCAGAAGGCGCGCTGGTGAGCAGGCAACTCGCGGTCTGGGTTTTCGGGAACGCCATCACTTCACGAATCGAATGCGTGCCGGTCATCAGCATCACCAGTCGATCCAGGCCAAACGCCAGTCCACCGTGCGGCGGGCAGCCATATTTCAGGGCATTAAGCAGGAAGCCGAACTTGTCTTCCGCTTCCTCGTCGCCGATGCCTAGCAGTTTGAAGACGCGGGTCTGCACCTCGGTGCTGTGAATACGGATGGAACCGCCGCCCAGTTCGGTACCGTTCAGCACCATGTCGTAGGCGCGTGACAGGCAGGCGCCCGGGTCGGAATCCAGCAACTCGACATGTTCGTCGCGCGGCGCGGTAAACGGATGGTGCAGTGCATTCCAGCGCCCGGCGCCGTGGTCGTGCTCGAACATCGGAAAGTCCACCACCCACAGCGGTTTCCATTTCCCCTCCATCAGACCGCGGTCCTCGCCAAGCTTGACGCGCAGGGCGCCCAGCGCCTCGTTGAC
Source organism: uncultured Thiohalobacter sp. (assembly GCA_964433205.1). Classification (GTDB taxonomy): domain Bacteria; phylum Pseudomonadota; class Gammaproteobacteria; order DSM-19610; family DSM-19610; genus Thiogranum. The sequence continues at coordinate 23,462 of CAYSRA010000015.1, forward strand.
CACGTGCGCGCGATCGGCGCCGAAGAACACCAGGTCGCCGTCTTCGGCGCCGGTACGTTTCATGATCTCGTCCACCGCCTCGTCGGGCAGGAACTTGAGAATCGGGCTCTGCAGGCCCTCGCGGCCCCTGGCCAGTTCGTTGACCTTGATGTAGGCCAGGCCGCGCGCGCCGTAGATACCGACGAATTTGGTGTATTCATCGATTTCCTTGCGCGTCAGCTCACACCCCTTCGGCAGGCGCAGCGCCGCAACACGACCGTCAGGGTCATTGGCGGGTCCGGCAAACACCTTGAATTCCACGTCTTTCAGCAGGTCGTCGATATCCACCAGTTCCAGTGGCACGCGCAGATCGGGGCGGTCGGAGCCGAAACGCTTCATCGCCTCGGCCCAGCTCATGCGCGGGAACGGGTTTTCGAGCTTGACCCCCAGCACCGAGTCGAACAGCTCGCGAATCATGGTTTCGGCGTGCTCCATGATCTGGTCCTCATCCATGAACGAGACCTCGATATCGAGCTGGGTGAATTCAGGCTGACGGTCGGCACGCAAGTCCTCGTCGCGGAAACAGCGCACGATCTGGTAATAGCGGTCCATACCGGACATCATCAACAGCTGCTTGAACAGCTGCGGCGACTGCGGCAGCGCGAAAAACTCGCCGGGGTGGGTGCGGCTGGGCACCAGGTAGTCGCGCGCGCCCTCCGGCGTAGCGCGGGTCAGGATCGGCGTTTCGATATCCAGGTAACCTTTGCCATCGAGATAACGGCGCAACTCGCGGGTCACGCGTGCGCGCAGGCGGATGCGCTCGAGCATCTCCGGGCGTCGCAGGTCAATGTAGCGGTAGCGCAGCCGGTGCTCCTCGGACACGGTGTCATCGTCAAGATGGAACGGCGGTGTCTCGGCGGTGTTGAGGATGGTGAGTTCCTTGCCCAGCACCTCCACTTCACCGGTAGAAAGATCCGGGTTCTCGGTACCTTCGGGACGGTGCCGCACGCGACCCTTTACCTGCAGCACGAACTCGCCGCGCACACGCTCGGCAGTGGCGAAGGTTTCCTCTGTGTCGGGGTCGAACACCACCTGCACCCGGCCTTCGCGGTCGCGCAGGTCGATGAAGATCACTCCACCATGGTCGCGGCGGCGGTGCGCCCAGCCGACCAGTGTCACCTCGGCGTCGAGGTGGCTTGCATTCAGTTCACCGCAATAATGTGTACGCATGTCAGTCTTCAGTGTTTCCCGATGGCGCCGCACCGGATCGGCGGGCGGTTGTCTCATCGGCCGCCGGCGAATCGCTGCGGCCGTCTACTTGGTATTGCCCCCCGACGAGGACTTGCCGGAAGAATCTCCGCCGGATTTGGGCTTGTTGTCACCCTTGGCGACATTCTTGCGGTTTTTGCTTTTGAAGTCGGTTTCATACCAGCCGCTGCCCTTGAGGCGAAATCCGGCCGCAGAAACTTTCTTCTGCAGCGTCGGCTTGCCACACTCGGGACACTCCGTCAGCGGGGCATCGCTGAGCTTCTGCAGCTTCTCCAGCTCCAGACCACATTCTGTACATTGGTACTCGTAAATCGGCATCGTTCAAACTCCGGATTCTGGCCCCCGATTCAGCAAAGCGCGCAAGTATACCAGCCAAATCGGGCCGGTGCCGCCGTTTTGCCGGCTTCGGGTACAATTCGGCTGCGCCTGCACGGCAGGCGTACCACAGATCCGGGAAATGTGGTGACGACTCCCCCGGACCTCAACCCTGCAACCACGGAAACCGATAACGACATGCACCGCCGACACACCGAATTACCCGAACGCCACGGCAGCGACCTCAAGACCCTGAGATCTCTCGCACCTTTTCTGTGGGAGTACCGACTGCGGGTGGTGCTGGCGCTGGGCTTCCTGATACTCGCAAAGGTCGCCAACGTCGGTGTGCCGCTGGTGCTGAAAGATATCGTCGATGCGCTGGATCACGACGATGTCCGACTGGTGCTGCCGCTGGGCCTGCTGCTCGGTTACGGGGCCCTTCGGCTGGCCAGCTCGCTGTTCAACGAGCTGCGCGACGCGATTTTCGCGCGTGTGCGCCATGGTGCCATGCGCAAGGTGTCAGTGCGGGTACTGGAGCACCTGCACCGGCTGTCACTGCGCTATCACCTGGAGCGCAAGACCGGCGGCATCTCGCGTGACATCGAACGCGGCACGCGCAGCGTCAGCTCGCTGCTCAACTACATGGTGTTCAGTATCCTGCCCACGCTGGTGGAAGTCATTCTGATCGCAGGCATCCTGCTCAAACAGTACAACGTATGGTTCGTGGTTATCACCTTTGTCTCCGTGATTGCCTACATCTTCTTCACCTTTCGCATCACCGAGTGGCGCATGAAGTACCGGGTGAAGATGAATGCCTCGGATTCAAAAGCCAACACCCAGGCCATCGACAGCCTGATCAATTACGAAACCGTCAAATATTTCGGCAACGAACGGCACGAACTGGCGCGCTACGATGCGTCACTGGAGGAGTGGGAAAATGCGGCGGTCAAGAGCCAGACCTCGCTGGCAGCACTGAACGTGGGGCAGGCCAGCATTATCGCTCTCGGCGTGACATCGATCATGGTGCTGGCCTCCAGCGGCGTGGTGGAGGGCGAACTGAGTATCGGCGACCTGGTGCTGATCAATGCGCTGCTGCTGCAATTATTCATTCCGCTGAATTTCCTTGGTGTCGTCTACAGTCAGCTCAAGCACGCCATCGCTGATATGCAGCTGATGTTCGACGTACTGGAGCAGCGGCCGGAAATCGAGGACGCCCCCGGCGCGGTGCCGCTGGAGATTCGCGATGGCGAGGTGCGTTTCGAACATGTCAATTTTGCCTACGACCCTGAACGTCCGATATTACAAGATGTCAGCTTCGAAATCCCTGCTGGCCAACGGGTTGCGGTAGTCGGCCCCAGTGGTGCGGGCAAGTCCACCCTCGCACGCCTGCTGTTCCGCTTCTACGACGTCGATGCCGGGCGCATTCTTATCGACGGACAGGACATCCGCTCGGTCACCCAGCACAGCCTGCGCGCCGCCATCGGCATCGTGCCGCAGGACACGGTACTGTTCAACGACACGCTGCGCTACAACATCGGCTACGCGCGCCAGGATGCCAGTTTCGAGGAAATACAGCAGGCCGCGCGACTTGCCAATATCCATGACTTCATTATCAGTCTGCCGAAAGGTTATGACACGGTGGTTGGCGAGCGCGGCCTGAAGTTATCCGGTGGCGAGAAACAGCGCGTCGCCATTGCTCGCGCCATCCTGAAGAACCCGAAGATTCTGGTGTTCGACGAAGCCACGTCGAGCCTGGACAGCCATTCCGAGCAGATCATCCTGGAGAGCCTGCGCAACGCGGCGCAAAATCACACCACACTGGTTATCGCCCACCGCCTGTCGACCATCGTGGATGCAGACCAGATACTGGTCATGCAACAGGGGCAGATTGTCGAGCGCGGCAGCCACGCACAACTGCTTACCCATGACGAAGGGGTATATGCACACCTGTGGGAACTGCAGCAGCAGGAAGAGGAGGAGGAAAAGCAACCGGCCGCCTGACCGACCGGGCCGTTCAGTCGTCGTTCTCGGTACGCTGGCTGCGCAACTGCTCGGTTTCCCTCGCCATAATGTGACGCACCAGCAGTTCACGATCGGTTTCCTTCAGGTGCTCGTATTCAACGGCCACCTGCCACGGGAACTGCGGATTACCATCGCTGACACGTTCGCAGTGAATCACCCGGCTGATGGTCAGAATCCCGACCAGAGACGGGAACAGCACCATGCGCAGTTCCAGCAGCGTGTCCACCGGAAGCTCGTGCTGCGCCCGAAACGCCACACCGCCGGCACTCAGGTTCACCTCGCGCGTATCCTGCAGCTTCTCCTTGATTTCCTCGGAGACGAAAAGCTGGGCGATCATATTGAGCTTCTGGTCGATAGCCTGCAGGCAACGCGCCAGTTCCGGCGACTGGGTCTGGATCTTGTGGATCAGGTGGGTCATCTGGCGGGTGGTCGCGGTAAAACTGGATGCCGCGGTAAACCTGTCCACCAGCCGGGACTGGATCTTTTCCAGCAGCTGGTCCACGTCACGGCTGTCGATGACGCGATAATCCAGCGCCACCTCGTCGTCGATCCGGAAATATTCCCTGCGTTCGTCAGTCATAACATACCCTGAACTATTTGCTACCGCCCAGCTTGATGCCCAGACCGGACGATGGTTTCGATATTTTTTTCTCGTTGCCCGCCGGCGCCGGCTTCTTTGTTCCGCCTGCTCGCACGCCCTTGACAACGCCGGTCTTGCCCGGCGCGGAAGCAACCGGTTTTTCCGCTGGGCGGGACACCTGCTTCACCCCTGGCACCGCAGCCGGACTGGTCGGCTTCACGGCCGCGAGCGGTTTTTTCGCAGGCGCCGCAGGGGCCTTAGTCTGAGGCCTGGCAGGTGCCGCTGGCAAGGCACGACCTCTCCTGCCAGGCGATTTCAGGGAAGCACCCTGCCCGTCGACCACTCCGATCTGCTTGCCCTCCCTGTCCTCGCCCTGCTGGAGAATAATCTCCACACGACGATTCTTCGCGCGATTCGCCGGTGTATCGTTCGGCACCATGGGTTCGGTATCGGCAAATCCCTGGATCAGAAAACGGTTCGACGGTATGTCCGTGGCCCGCATCATTTCATGTGCCACCGACACGGCCCGCGCCGAAGACAGCTCCCAGTTGGAGCGGAAGCGCTCGGTGTGGATCGGAATATTGTCCGTGTGTCCGGCAACAATAATCTTGCCCTCCGAGCCCTCGAGAATTTTCGCGACCTTGGCAAGGATCGGCCGGAACGACTCTTTCAGTTCTGCGCGACCGGAACCAAACGAAGCCTTTTCGCGTACCCGAATAATGATCTTCTCGCCGGCTGTTTCCACATCGACACTGCCGGCCTTGATCTCGCGCCCAAGCGCGTTACTGATCAGTTTGGCGCTATGTTCGAGTTTTTTAAGACGTTCTGCTTCCGCCTTTGCCCGAACCAGCTCTTCCAGCGTTTTATCATCGACCGAAACCGCGGATTCCTGCTGCTGCATACCGGCAATTTCTTGTTCCAGCTTCAGTTTTTCCTTGAGCCGGATCGCCGCAAGCGCCTTGGCCCTGTCCAGTTCCTTTTTCTGGGGCGCGGTCAGACCTTCCGCCTGAGACAACCGCTTTCCCGCCAGCTTCTGTGTCCGTTTCCCGCTTTGCTCGCCGGCCTTCTGATCGGGGGTGGTTTTTTTCTTCGGCACCGGTACCGGACGGTGCCGTTCCTTGCCCAGATCGAGATTCACCCG
>CAYSRA010000015.1:28867-32616 GCA_964433205.1 uncultured Thiohalobacter sp.
TCTTCGGCACCGGTACCGGACGGTGCCGTTCCTTGCCCAGATCGAGATTCACCCGCAGGTCCGACGTCGTCATCTGGCGGATGACATTCATGGTAGTAGGCTCGGGCCGCCCGGGGCTGAATTCACGCGCAATCACGTTGATACCCTTCGGCGGTTCCCTGACCTTGATGTCACGCTGGACACCGAACGCATTCTTCAGGGAACCGGCCATTTCCTTGTACTTGGAAACGTCCATCTCGGAAAATGAAAGCAGCAGCACGAAAAAGCACATCAGCAGAGACATGAGATCCGCAAAGGTCATTACCCAGGCGGGAAGTCCCTCGTCGGCCGGTTTTGCAGGTGCCTCATCGGACACGTCCAACCCTCCCTGTCATCACCCGGAACCGGCCCCGGTCAAGCCGCATCGGCTTCGCCGACGTCGTCGCGCTGGTTCTCCGGAAGATAGGTTTTGAGCAATTCTTCCATGACACGCGGGTTCAGGCCTTCCTGTATGGAGCTGATGGTTTCCAGGATCAGCGCCCTGTTCAGTCGCTCGTCCTGGCTGCGCAACGCCAGCTTGTCGGCGATCGGCAGTGCAAACACCGTCGCGATGATCGCGCCATACAGCGTTGTCAGCAGCGCGACCGCCATGGCGGGACCGATGGATTTGGGATCGTCCATTGCAGACAACATCTGCACCAGGCCGATCAACGTACCAATCATGCCCATGGCCGGCGCCACATCACCCATCGCCTTGAAAATCGCCTGGCCGCGTTCGTGCCGCTCGATGGTCAGGTTGATATCCTTGCTGAGCATGGCGCGCACGAACTCGGGTTCGTGACCGTCCACGCACATCTGGATACCGCGCTTGAGAAACTCGTTTTGTATATCCTGGCCTTCCAGACCCAGCACCCCCTCCTTGCGGGCGATGTTTGCCAGCGCAACACCTTCCTCGATCAGAGCCTTGGCATCCTCGGTTTTGGCAAAAAAGGCTTTCATGGCAATCTTGAACGCGCCAAGGAAATGTCCGATGGGAAACTTGATCAGGACCGCGAACATGGTGCCGACCACCACGATCAACAGAGAGGGGATGTTGATAAACAGAATGACGCTGCCGCCTAGCACCATGGCCATGGCGATAATACCGGTGGCGCCAAGCAGGCCGATGAGGGTGGCGAGATCCATGAATTGTTACTCCATTAACGCTACGCTAGAAATTCATACCCGCTATATCGCCGCAAACGGGGGTTTCTTGAATAAACAGGTGGCAACCACGGAAATCCCGCATAATCAGGAATACCTTACAAACTGAATGACTTACGTATGACCACAACGCCCGCAAAAACCCGCTCTGTACTGCTGACAGGCTGTTCCAGTGGTATCGGCTATTGCGCTGCCCACACCCTCAGGAAACACGGCTACCGCGTCATCGCCAGCGCCAGAAACATCAAGGATGTCATGCGCTTGAATAGCGAGGGAGTGGACTGCATCCAGCTCGATCTGAACGATGCCGCGTCGATTGCCGACGCGGTGGATGCGGTTGCCGAGCGAACCGGGCGATGCCTGTACGGCCTGTTCAACAACGCCGGTTTCGGGCAACCCGGCGCCGTCGAGGATCTGTCGCGTGAGGTGCTGCGAGCGCAATTTGAAACCAACGTGTTCGGCACCCTGGACCTGACCAACCGTATCCTGCCGTGGATGCGCGAGGCCGGCGAGGGCCGCATCATCCAGAACAGTTCAGTGCTGGGATTCGTATCGCTGGCCTACCGCGGCGCCTACAATGCCAGCAAATATGCACTGGAGGGCCTCTACGACACACTACGACTGGAGCTGGCTGGCAGCAACATTCACGCGGTACTGATCGAACCCGGCCCGATCGCCAGCCGCTTCCGCGAAAATGCCTTCGCGGCCTACCAGCGCAATATCGATGTCGAACACAGCGCCCACCGGAACGCCTACCTTGCCATGGAAAAACGCCTGCTGCAGAAGGGCCCGGCAGCGCCTTTCACACTACCGGCCGATGCCGTGGTGGAGAAATTGCTCACCGCACTGGAGTGCCCGTCTCCCAGGGGGCGTTACTACGTGACCTTTCCCACCTGGCTGTTCGGCACCCTGAAACGGGTCCTCACCACCGAGGCACTGGACCGCGTCCTGCTCAAGGTGTCGCGGGACGAACAGAAAAAACCCCGCCCATGAAAAAGCCCGTCATCCTCGACAGATGGCGGGCTTTCCGTTTCCGGAGGGAAACCGGTCAGAAGTTCAGACGGACACCGGCGAAATATTCATTGATATCACCGCCAAAACTGGCATTTGCCGATCCGGAGAAAGCCCTGGTGAACTTGAACACGACACCGACGGTACCGAAATCCTCGTCCACATCACCGGACAGGTACTTGTAGCTGGCATTGAGTTCGAGCTTCTTGGCCGCCTGGTAGCGAACGCCACCTTCATAGATGAAGCCAACATCCTTGCGGGTGGTCCGGTTGCTGTTGAGTTCAGCGTTGAAAGCCATGAGGTCGCCGAAGACATCCAGCTTTTTCATCACCGCGTAATGGCCGCGTCCCCCAAAGCGAAACTCGGTCAGATCCTGGTTGTCACCCGGCACGTCGTCAGTATTACCGCGTCGGAAAGCGGCGCGCAGGGCAAACATGTCGAATATGCCAAACGAGGCATCAACGAAGCCGTTGTTGAAATCGACGCCATCACCATCGGTAAACTGATAGCCGACATCGGCATAGCTGTAACTGAAACCTTTCGCTGCGGTGGCCGCCGGGGACAGGCCCAGCGCAAACAAGCCGGCAAGCACAGCCGCCAGGGTTTTGTGTAATTTCATAATTCCTCCTCCAAACTATTTTTATGTTCTGGCGTGCGCCAAAGACCGGCCCATACTACGGATTCGCCGGTTTTCCTTCAAGCACGAATATCCGTCAGATAATACCCGCAGCCTCCCGCGGAGTGTCAGCACAAGCCACTGGTCTGCAAGGATTTACCCTCCCTTAAAAAAACAAAAACCCGCCCGTAAAAAACGGGCGGGTTCGTTTTCACGGGGCAACCCGTCAGGCAGCGCTGGCGTGCGCCTCTCCCTTCTCGAACACCAGTTCATCGCCCTGGACGTCCACCCGGATAACATCCCCGGGGTGGAACCGGCCCGCCAGAATCTGCTGGGCCAGCGGATTCTCCAGCTGCTGCTGGATAGCCCGCTTGAGCGGCCTGGCGCCATAGACCGGGTCGAAACCGGCCTCTCCGAGCTTGTCGAGCGCGGCGTCCGACAGCTCCAGGTCGAGATCGCGTTCGATAAGCCGCTGACGCAGATACCCGATCTGGATGGTCGTGATGGCACGGATCTGCTCCCGTCCCAGCGGATGGAACACCACCACATCGTCGATGCGGTTGATAAACTCGGGCCGGAAGTGCCTCGCAACCACATCCATAACAGCCGCCTTCATGCGCTCGTAGTTCTCTTCGCCGGCGAGTTCCTGGATCTGCTGGCTGCCGAGGTTCGACGTCATCACAATGACCGTGTTGCGGAAATCGACAGTGCGACCCTGACCATCGGTCAGACGGCCATCATCAAGCACCTGCAGCAGCACGTTGAAGACATCCGGGTGCGCTTTTTCCACTTCATCCATGAGGATCACGGAGTAGGGTTTGCGGCGCACCGCCTCGGTCAGGTAACCGCCCTCTTCATAGCCAACATACCCCGGCGGCGCACCAATCAGCCGCGCCACGGAGTGCTTCTCCATGAACTCGGACATGTCGATGCGCACCAT
>CAYSRA010000016.1:0-31829 GCA_964433205.1 uncultured Thiohalobacter sp.
CAGCGACTCCAGGCGCAACTCCGGATACATGCCGCCCTGCACGATACCGAACAGCGCTGCCGGCCAGTCGCCGTGCGCCTCGCGGCTGCGTTGCGCCCAGCGCAATGACAGGTGCATGGAATCGCGCGCCTGTTCCGCCGTGGCGGGGTACGGGGTGCACTCATCAAAAATCATCACGATGTCGGAGCCCAGCGCACGCTGCACCGCCATGGACTCTTCCGGCCCGAGGAACACCTTGTCACCATTGACCGGCGACTGGAAGGTCACCCCCTGCTCAGTGATTTTGCGTAACTCGCCGAGACTGAATACCTGAAAGCCCCCCGAATCGGTCAGGATCGGGCCGTGCCAGTTCATGAAATTGTGCAGGTCGCCGTGGGCGCGGATGATCTCCGTGCCTGGCCGCAACATGAGGTGGAAGGTATTGCCAAGCAGGATCTGTGCACCGCTCTCGGCGACCTGCTCGGGGCGCATGCCCTTGACGGTAGCGTAGGTACCGACCGGCATAAATGCCGGGGTTTCCACCACGCCACGTTCGAATGTGAGCCGCCCGCGCCGCGCGCGTCCGTCCTTTCCAATCAGTTCGTATCGCATCATTGTTCCGTTTGCCGCGCGCCCTGTGCGCCGCGCCTGTGTTGCAAAAACATGGCATCCCCATAGCTGAAAAAGCGATAACGCTGCTCGACTGCGTGCCGATAGGCTGCCATCACCGGTTCGAACCCTGCAAACGCGCACACCAGCATCAGCAGGGTCGATTTCGGGAGGTGAAAATTGGTCAGCATGGCATCCACCACATTGAACCGGTATCCCGGCGTGATGAACAACCGGGTGTCGCCACAAAACGGTTTCAGCACGCCCTCCTGCGCGGCGCTCTCCAGGCTGCGCACTACCGTGGTTCCGACCGCCACGACCCGCCCGCCGCGGGCGCGCGTCTGTTCGACAGCAGCGCACACATCGGCGTCTACCGTGACCTGCTCGGCGTGCATGATGTGTTCGTCCAGGTTGTCCACGCGTACCGGCTGGAAAGTACCCGCCCCCACGTGCAGGGTCACGTAGGCTGTACGAATCCCGCGCGCCGCCAGCGCATCGAGTAGCGTCCGGTCGAAATGCAGGCCGGCAGTGGGTGCCGCGACGGCACCGGGGTGTTTCGCGTACAGCGTCTGGTAGTCCTCGCGATCGGCCTGTTCGTCCTCGCGTTCAATATAGGGCGGCAACGGCACGTGTCCCCAGCGCTCCAGCAGATCCAGCACCGGCACATCGCCGCCGAAGCGCAGCGCAAACAGCTCACCCTCACGACCGGTCACCTCGGCATCCAGCGCCCCGTCGGCCAGCGCCAGCCGGGACCCCGGCTTCGGTGATTTGCTGGCGCGCACGTGCGCCAGCACCCGGTGCGGGTCCAGCACACGCTCGACCAGCACCTCGACCCGGCCACCACTGGCCTTGCGTCCGTACAACCTCGCCGGGATCACCCGCGTATTGTTGAATACCAGCAGGTCGTCATCGTCCAGCAGGCGCAGGAAATCCGCCATGGTGCGATCATGGATGGCGCCGTCAGTGGCAAGTTCCAGCAGCCGGCTGCTGTGGCGCGGGCGCGCGGGGTGACTGGCGATCAGCTCCGTCGGCAGGCTGTAGCGGAAGTCTCGGGTCTGCATGGCGCGGCATGGTACCACAGCGCCTGCTTGCGGCAGGCGCAGGAATCCTTATACTGGCGCGCCTGTGCCGGGGTGGCGGAACTGGTAGACGCGCCGGATTCAAAATCCGGTTCTGGCAACAGAGTGTGGGTTCGATTCCCACCCTCGGCACCATCATTCCCTGCTGCGCCGACGGCGGCACACCCGTGACGCACGTTTCATTCAAATGATGGGAGACATCATGCCCGGAACCCGATTTACTCTCGAAGTCCAACCCGAGCTTCCGGAGAAGCTGGAACGTCTCAAAGAGCTGGCCAATGACCTGCTGTACAGCTGGGAACGCAGCGTGCGTGCGCTGTTCTTCCGTCTCGATCCGGAGCTGTGGGGAACTTCGGGCCACAACCCCAAGGTATTTCTGCGCCGCGTCTCGCAACAGCGCCTCAACGAGGCGGCTGAAGACCGTATCTACCTCGAAGCCTATAACCGCGTGCTGTCGACCTACGACACCTACCTGGGTGAACGGCAGCGCCAGAGCATCGACCCCTACCTGAACCCGAAAAAGGACCTGGTTGCCTACTTCTGTGCCGAATTCGGCCTGCACGAAAGCCTGCCCATCTATTCCGGTGGTCTCGGCATCCTCGCCGGCGACCACTGCAAGGCGGCCAGTGACCTGGCCATTCCGTTCGTGGCGGTTGGCATGCTGTACCGACAGGGCTATTTCATCCAGACAATCGACGAGCATGGCAACCAGGTTGCCCATTACAACACCACGGACTTTGACCAGCTTCCGCTGACTCCCGCGTGCGATGAGAATGGCGAGGAACTGCACGTCATCGTTGATTTCCCCGGTCGCCCGGTGCAACTGAAAATCTGGCAGGCGCGTGCCGGCCACATCAAATTGTACCTGCTCGACAGCGACCTGCCCGAGAACAGTGAGGCCGACCGCGCCATCACCTACCAGCTGTACGGCGGCGACATCAACACCCGTATCCAGCAGGAGATTGTGCTGGGTATCGGTGGCGTGCGCGCGCTGCGGGCACTGGGGCTGGAGCCAACGGCGTGGCATATCAATGAAGGGCACGCCGCGTTCCAGATCCTGGAGCGTTGTCGCGAACTGGTCGCCTCCGGGCTGGACTTCGCCAGCGCCATCGAACAGGTCGCGGCGGCCACGGTGTTCACCACGCACACGCCGGTACCCGCCGGCCACGATATTTTTGATCACAGCCTGATTTCCAGCTATTTCAGCGAGTATGCCGAACAGCTCGGCCTGTCCATGGACGAATTTCTCGGCCTGGGCAGCAGCCCGGCCAACCAGGGCGGCTTCAACCAGACGGTATTGGCGCTGCACGGTTCGCGTTTTCACAATGGCGTAAGTCGCATCCACGGCGAGGTCGCCTCGCGGATGGAGGGTTATGTGTGGCCACAGATCCCCGCCCACGAAAACCCGATGCGCCACGTCACCAACGGCGTCCACGTGCAGACCTTCCTCGCCTACGAGTGGAGCAACCTGTACGACATGCGCTTCGGCATGGAGTGGCGCAACGAACTGCTGAACGAAGAGTACTGGGAGCGCATCGAGGAAATCCCGCACCACAGTTTCTGGAGCCTGCGCCAGTCACTGAAGTCGGAACTGCTCAACCAGGTGCGCCGGCGCGTGGTGCTGCAGTGCCGTCGCAACCGTTGCGGCGAGGCACACATCGATCGCATCACGCGACTGCTCAGCCCGCACGAGTCGGATATCCTGACCATCGGTTTCGCGCGTCGCTTCGCAACCTACAAACGTGCCACACTGTTGTTCTCCGACCCGGAACGACTGGCCCGCCTGCTCAACGACCCCGAGCGCCCGGTGTTGCTGATCTTTGCCGGCAAGGCACACCCCAGCGACCTGCCCGGCCAGCAACTGATCCAGGTCATCCATGACTTCTCCCGCCGTCCCGAATTCGTCGGCAAGATTCTGCTGATGGAAGGCTATGACCTTTCGCTGGCGCGCCGGCTGGTATCGGGCGTCGACGTATGGCTGAACACCCCGGAGTACCCGATGGAAGCGAGCGGCACCTCCGGACAGAAGGCCGGCCTCAACGGCGTCATCAACCTGAGCGTACTGGATGGCTGGTGGGGCGAAGGCTACAACGGCGAAAACGGCTGGGCCATTACCCCGCACGACGAACACTACGATGCCGTGTTCCGCAACCAGGAAGAGGCCAACGAGCTGCTGGACATCCTCGAACACCAGGTCATCCCGCTCTACTACGACCGCAACGGCCACGGATTTTCGGACGGCTGGGTGCGTATGTCCAAGCACTCCATGAAATCCATACTGCCGCAGTTCAACTCGCAGCGCATGGTCATGGACTACATCAAGGGATTCTACGGACCGGCCGCGCAACAGGGACGCAAACTGGCCAGAAACCGTTCACGCGGTGCCCGCGAACTGGCCGCCTGGAAGGCAAAGATTCGCCGCCTCTGGCCCTCCGTGTCACTGCGGCGCATCGACCATTCACCGCAGGCGGTCAAGGCCGGGGAACATTTCCGCATCGAGGTCGCAGCCCAGCTTGGTGAACTTACGCCCGACGATGTGCGACTGGAATGCCTGATCGGCAGGGAAGATGAGCACCAGGAATTCATCACCAGCGAGTATTTCGGTTTCACCGCCGATGGCCAGCTGGACAGTGGCGAAACCCGCTTTGTACTGGACCTTGATCCACCACTGCCCGGCCTGCAGCATTTCCAGATCCGTATCTACCCCTGTCACCCGCTGCTGAGCCACCGATTCGAGACCGGCTGCATGATCTGGCTGTAGCTGAAAGGATCTGCCTCAGGACGCCTCACCGAGCGTTTCCCTGACTTTTTTGAGTGTCGCTTCGTTGGGACAAAAATCTGTCCGGTCACCTGCCCCCCCATCCAGCACCTGATCGCATTGCAGGGTATTGGCGCACCCGGAACAGCGTTTCATCTGCCGGCGGATATCCATGATCGGCTGACCGTGCAGGTAGGCATTCCGGTCGATACCCAGGATGCCCAGCATCCTGTCCAGTCTCAGTGCAGACAGTTGCCTGGCCACGCCTTTCCGGAAACCGATACCCGTGCGCAGGTTACCAACAATGGCCACGACCAGAAGCACAAGAAAAATAACGGAAAACACACCGAAAAGCGTGGCGATCACAACAGAAAACAGGTTCATCTCAACTGGCCGGTAGCGCGACTCAAAAACAGGTAGCGGCATCACAACAGAATTCTTCGCCCGTTTACATGACCTCTATCAACTAACTGCCGGATAGAACCTTTTTGCTGCGGGCGGGTGGTCACGCTGAAACCGAACGCATGTCCCGCGCTGCGACTCTTGTCCCCGCCGGCAACACCTCCCGCCAATCCCTGTCACCTGTCCGTCCTGACGATTTTTTTCCCGGTAATCATAGCCTTGACAAGACTTTCGTCGTGCAGGCGCGAGGAAACAAGCACCGCGGTGATATGCAGGAACACCAGAAACAGCACAAAGTTCGCCGAGGCTTCATGTATTTCCTCCCAGAACTCCTCACCTTCGCCGTCCTCCGCTTCTTCCCCTTGTTCCCCGGATGCTTTCCCGCTCGACCAATACCTGTCTTCGTCCTCGTCATCATCGTCGTCCGCGTAGGCGGAACGGATAACGGCCAAGGTCGGGGCGGACCCCGCCAACGGTCCCAGTCCGTCCTCGACCGCATACAGCTTGAGTCCGCTGACGGTAACGACAAACAGGCTGGTCAGCATCAGGATAACCATCCATCCGCCCGCCGGATTATGACCCACATAGTGTTCGGGTCTGTTCGCGACGAGATGCTTCAGGTAGCGGATAACCGTCTTTGGCGAATATACAAAATCACTGAAACGGGCGTAGCGGGTGCCAATGAATCCCCAGACAACACGGAACGATATGAGCCCCAGAACTGCGTACCCGGACCAGATATGTAAACTACTGTCGTCTTCACCGGTCAGATAGGCAATGGCGAAAGCGAGTACCAGGGACCAGTGAAAAATTCTGACCAGCGGGTCCCAGACCCGGATTTCGTTGCTCATTGTCGTACCCTCGGTGATTCAGTGTCAGAGCTGATTATGGAGATAACGAGTCAGAAATCATCGGGCCAATGCCGTAAACGGTACCGTATGGGACATATGTCGTATATCATAAACCACTGTTTTTTAAGGATTCGAACTTGTGTATAGCGCTGACAGCAAAGAAACCGTCCTGCTGATTTCAATTTTTGCCATTGTCGTTGCCGCCAGCGGCGCCGACCTGGTGGCCGACCTGGCCCACGGAGCGGGCATCGATCACATGGTCAAGGAAACGATCGTCGTACTGATTTCAGCGTTGGCCATTGCCCGACTGTTGTGGGGGCTGCGTCAGCAGCGACTTGAAATCCGCTCCCTGCAACAGGAACTCGTTGCGGCAAACAATGCCGGTGCACAACCGAAAAAGTACGTTCTGGAAGCGCGCAAGAAACTGGGCAATGTCGTCAGCCAGCAGTTTTCAGAATGGGGGCTGACCGACAGTGAGAAAGAAGTCGGCTGGCTGCTGCTGAAGGGTCTCAGTCTCAAGGAAATCGCCATCGTGCGGGACACCCAGGAGAAGACCGTCCGCCAACAGGCCTCTGCCCTCTATAAAAAAGCCGGCGTCAGCGGCCGGCACGCCTTTTCGGCGTGGTTTATTGAAGATATTCTCTGAATCAGGCGCGCCCGTACAATGCCACCCAGGTCTTGAGGCGGTCACTGTGCTCGGGCAGAAGCTGCTCCCATTCAAACCGCCACTGCCAGTTGCCCTCGGCAACGCCCGGAATATTCATGCGATGCGCAGCATCGAGGCCGAGCACGTCCTGCATGGGCAGCACCGCAAGGCGGGAAACCGAGGCCAGTGCGGTGCGCACCAGCAGCCATGGCATCGGGTCAACAGTTGCGCCGAGGTAATGGTGGAAGAAATGGCGCTGCGACTCCGGCAGTTCCTGGTACCAGCCCAGCGTGGTGTTGTTGTCATGGGTGCCGGTATAGACGACGGAAAGCGGCTCGTGATTGTGCGGCAAATACGGATTTTCCGGCGACCCGTCGAAAGCGAACTGCAGTATCTTCATCCCTGGCAGGCCAAACTGTTTGCGCAACGCCGTGACTTCCGGAGTAATAACCCCCAGGTCCTCGGCAACCAGCGGTAAACTGCCGAATGCCTTGCGCACCGCCTCAAAGAAGTCAGCCCCCGGCCCGGCTACCCAACGTCCGTCAACCGCGGTGTCAGACGCGGCGTCAATCTCCCAGTACGCCTCGAAACCGCGAAAATGGTCGATGCGCATGAGATCAAACAGCTCCAGCTGGGTGCGGATGCGTTCCAGCCACCAGCGATAACCGTCCCTCGCCAGTGCCCGCCAGTTATAGTGCGGATTTCCCCAACGCTGGCCGGTTTCAGAAAAATAGTCGGGGGGCACACCGGCAACGACCTTCAGACCACCGTGCTCGTCCAGCTCAAACCATTCCCGGTTGGCCCAGACTTCGGCACTGTCGTAAGCGACGAAAATCGGGATATCCCCGAACAGCAGTACGCCCCGGTCATTGGCATAGCGCCGCAACTGCAACCACTGCTGGAAAAACAGAAACTGTTCAAAACGCACCTGGTCAATCGCGCCGGCCAGTCGCTTGCGCGCCTCCGCGAGCGCGTCCGGCTCACGATCACGCAACGCCTCGGGCCAGTCGAACCAGGCACGACCGTCGAAGTCATCACGCAATGCCTGGTATAACGCGTAATTATCCAGCCAGCCGGCGTGCCGGGTCGTGAAGGCTTTCAGGGCTGTATGCAACTCGTCCCCGGCCTGACGCAGAAAACCGTTGTGCGCGGCCACCAGCCGCACCTTGCGCTGGATATCGAGATCGTGGCGGGGATCGAGATCGGCGTCGTCCAGCCAGCCGGCATCGACCAGCCGCCGCAGACTGATCAGCCGGGGGTTACCGGCGTGGACCGACAGACACTGGTAGGGCGAGTTGTCGCTGTGGGTCGGACCCAGCGGCAACATCTGCCAGAGACTGACGCGGCAGTCGACGAGAAAATCAACAAAATGGTAAGCCTCGGGGCCCAGTTCACCGTTGCCCATACTACCCGGCAGCGACGTCGGGTGCAGCAGCACACCGGCGCGTCGACGTTCAAAAGGATCCATGCAACCCGCCTCCGTGCGGTTCAGTCACGCGCCTGCCCGTGGCGCATGACGCCACCCATCGCCGGCCTGCCGGTGCCACGCGCGAACGCATGCGCCAGGTATTCCGGTGCTTCCTGCCCGATCAGTTGATACAGATTGGAGAGGTGCATCCGGAACAGGCTCTCGAAATCACTGACCGAGTCCGCCGGGTTGTAGTCACCAAACCACCAGAACCAGTCCGAACCCTCGCATATCGCCAGTTGAAGTTCTGCCGCGACGACCTGGTCACTGTCGAGACCACCGGATGCACAGGCCTTGTCGAAAGCACGTTTGGCATCGCCGAGCATGTCCCAGCCACGGTTCTTGTCGCGGTCACCAATCCAGGTGGAAAACGTGCCATACACCCAGGAGCCGCTCACCATGTCGGATAATGAGCCAATCTTCACCCCCTCATCGAGGCACTCGGAGAACGTTGTCAATTTGAGCGTCGGGTGTTCCGCCAGCGTCTTGTAGAGGGCACGCAGGAAGTAATAGCCGTTGTCCGGGAAGTGTTCCCAGGCATTTTCACCATCGAGAATAACCGGCAGCACCAGCTTTTGCCCGCTATTGGCCTCGGCGATCTCTTCAAGATGATGAATGAAATTGGCAACCGCATCATCGGCGTGCCAGGTGGAATACTCAAAACCGATCCGGTCGGAAAGATTGTCATCGCGGAAAAAACACACCAGCTTGCCGCCACCCGTGCGATACCCCTTCAACACAGCATCCGCAGCGCCGGCGGCCTCTTCGCCATCACTCTTGCGCAGGCTGTTGCGCAACACCGTTTCACCACTGGCGGACCAACGGAAACCGTGTTTCTCGAGCAGATCCAGGGTGGGTTTGCTGACGCCACCTTCGGACGGCCAGCAGCCGGCCGGCTTGCGCTGAAAATATTGCTCGAATACATTGAGCCCTTCGCGTATATGCCAGCGCACACGCTTCTTTCCGCCGGGGTAGGCTTTCAGCTCGGGCAGATCGATATCCGGCATGGCGTCACGCGCGCTTTCGATATCCAGCAACAGCGGCATAATGGGGTGTGCATACGGTGTCATCGACAGTTCCACCTGGCCACGGTCGGCGAGCAGCGCGTAACGATCGATAATGCCGGACAGGAGTTCTCCGACCAGCGCCAGCAACTCGCGCCGGTCGTGCAATGAAAAGTTGTTGCCCTGCTCCTGCCAGCGCTGTACGCGCACGTCATCACGACGCACCGTTTCCCCGATCCATCCAAGGTGATACCAGAACACCAGGTCGGAAAGAAACTGATCATTGACGTAAGTCATGTCGTCACAGTGTCTGGCGAAGTGATCCGCCAGCGAGGCAAGTCGCTTGTAGGGCGGGAACCGCTCGACTACCCGCGTGCGGTTGACACGCAGACAGTTACTGACCAGTTCGGCGCGTTGCTGAATGTGTGTCGGCAACACGGGCGCAACCAGCGCCGCAAGCAGCGGATCGCGGATGGCCTTGTGATCGCGCAGGTAGCCACTCACCTGCGCCGCGTAGTCGTCGATCTGCTCCAGAAGCACGGGCGCAAAATTGACGACGGCTTTCGCTCCCGGCACCGCTTCGATATGCGCGGCCATGTCCACGTAGTCCTTGATGGCGTGCAGGTAGGTCCAGGGCAGCTTGTATTCGCCACTGATAAGGTCACAGTACTGGGGCTGGTGCATGTGCCAGCACAACACCACGCGCAGTTCGTTTTTAGCGGACATGGTGCAGCTCCTGGCCGAGCATTTCCGGCGTCACCAGCACAACACCGGCCGGCGTCACATAAAAACGCTCCGCATCGGCCGCGGGATCGTCACCGATTACGGTGCCCTCGGGAATCCGGCAGCCCTTGTCGATAACGGCATTGCAGATTCTGCAATGCCGCTCCACGTGTACATCGGGCAGCACCACAGCGCGCTCCAGAAACGACCACGAATCGACACGCACATTGGAAAACAGCAACGAGTGCTTGACGTGCGCGCCGGAGATCACGCAACCGCCGGACACCATGGAGTCCACAGCCATGCCGCGCCGGTCATCATCGTCAAACACGAACTTGGCTGGCGGCATCTGTTCCTGGTAGGTCCATATCGGCCAGTCCTTGTCATACAGGTTCAGCTCTGGCGTCACACCGATCAGTTCGAGATTGGTCTCCCAGAACGCGTCAACCGTTCCCACATCGCGCCAGTACGCCTGACGACCACTCTGCGTATCACGAAAAGGATAACTGAATACCCGATACTGCTTGATAATCTCCGGAATGATATCGTGCCCGAAATCGTGCTTTGAGTAAGGTTTGTCAGCGTCCTTGATAAGCTGCTCAAACAGGAAATCGGTATTGAAAACGTAGATCCCCATCGACGCCAGTGCCTTGTCGGGGTTGTCGGGCAAAGCCGCTGGTTGCTCCGGCTTTTCTTCGAAGTTCAGCACCCTGCCCTGCTCATCCACCTGCATCACACCAAACGCCCGCGCCACGTCCAGATCGACTTCAAGGCAACCTACGGTCATGTCCGCGCTGTTCTCGACATGCTGGGCAATCATCGGGCCATAATCCATCTTGTAGATATGGTCGCCGGCAAGAATGAGAATGTACTCGGGGTTGTGGCTGCGAATAATATCGAGGTTCTGGTAGACGGCGTCGGCGGTGCCGGCGTACCACGATGACTCGATACGCTGCTGCGCCGGCAGCAGTTCGACAAACTCGCCAAACTCGCCGCGCAGAAAACTCCAGCCGCGCTGCAGGTGCTGCAACAGGGAGTGTGCCTTGTACTGCGTCAGTACCCCCACCCGGCGGATGCCCGAATTAAGACAATTGGAGAGCGGGAAATCGATAATCCGGAACTTGCCGCCGAAGGGAACCGCCGGCTTGGCCCGCCACAGCGTCAGCTGCTTCAGACGCGAGCCCCGTCCGCCCGCCAGTATCAGTGCCAGTGTGTCACGCGTCAGACGACTAACAAAACGCGGGGTGGAAACAGAATTCATTTAATTCCTCCGAACCGGCTATCAGAATTGCGGCTATGGTACCATCTGTACAGCCCATGGAAAGCCAAACAGGTTTTATGAACAGAGACATCCAGTCTATGGCATCGAAGGCCGGTCATTCCACTGCGAACCGGCCTTCCCTGCCCGACGACCTACAGCGCATTATTGACGCCCGGCACCACAACCCCTTTGAGGTGCTGGGACGACACGAAAAAAACGGTCAAACCATAGTGCGCGCGTTCATCCCCTGGTGCCGGGAGGTGCGCCTTGTCGATATCGATAATGGTGCAGCATTACAGCGTATCGACGGTACCGACCTGTTTGAGTGGCGCGGCGACGGCAGCGCACTGCCGGAACGTTACCGGCTGGCCTGGACCGACAACGACGGCGTCGAGTGGACAGAATACGACCCCTACTGCTTTCCGCCACAGACCGGCGACCTCGACCTGCACTGGTTCGGCGAGGGCCGCCACCTGCACGCCTACCGCTTCCTCGGCGCCCACTTCCGCGAAGTGGACGGCATCGACGGCGTGCAGTTTGCGGTTTGGGCGCCGAATGCCGAACGCGTCAGCGTGGTCGGCGACTGGAACCGCTGGGACGGGCGCCGCCACCCGATGCGGACACGGGGCGGCAGCGGCGTATGGGAACTGTTCATTCCCGGCGTCGCCGACCACAGCTACTATAAATTCGAAATCCGCAATCGCGAGCACGGCAGCATCCACATAAAAAGCGACCCGTACGGACAGGCTTTTGAACTGCGACCTGGCAATGCCTCGCTGGCGATCCGTCCCGGCGACCACCGCTGGCAGGATCACACCTGGATGGAGGCCCGGCGTTCGTATGACTGGTTGCACGCGCCCATGTCCATCTACGAAGTCCACCTGGGTTCCTGGCAACGCGACGAGCATGGCCAGTTCCTCAACTACCGCGAACTGGCCGAGCGACTGGTCAACTGGGTCTGCGAACTGGGATTCACCCACATCGAACTGCTGCCGGTAACAGAACATCCCTTCGATGCTTCCTGGGGTTACCAGACCACCGGCTACTTTGCACCCACCAGCCGCTTTGGCAACGTCGACGATTTCCGCTGGTTTGTCGATTACTGCCACCGGCACGGTATCGGTGTGCTGCTCGACTGGGCACCGGGTCACTTCCCGAAGGACGACTGGGCGCTGGCGAACTTCGATGGCAGCCCGCTATACGAGCACGCCGACCCACGCCGCGGCGAACACCGTGACTGGGGCACGTTGATTTTCAACTACGGTCGTAACGAGGTACGTAATTTCCTGCTGTCGAGTGCGATCTTCTGGCTGGAGGAAATGCATCTCGACGGCTTGCGCGTTGATGCCGTGGCATCCATGCTCTACCTCGACTACTCGCGCGACCCCGGCGACTGGATACCCAACAAATATGGCGGCCGCGAGAACCTGGAAGCCATCCATTTCCTGCGCCATCTCAACGAGATCACGCACAGCGAACAACCCGGCAGCGTTGTTATCGCCGAAGAGTCCACCGCCTGGCCCCAGGTGACCCGCCCGGTGGACGTCGGTGGCCTGGGTTTCAGTATGAAATGGAACATGGGCTGGATGCACGACACCCTGCAATACATGAGCAAGGAACCGGTACACCGCAAGTTCCACCACAGCCAGCTCACGTTTGGCCTGCTGTATGCTTTCAACGAAAATTTCGTACTGCCTTTCTCGCACGATGAAGTCGTACACGGCAAGGGCTCCATGCTGGACAAGATGCCCGGTGACATCTGGCAACGCTTTGCCAACCTGCGCCTGCTGTACACCTACATGTTCACCTACCCCGGCAAGAAGCTGCTGTTCATGGGCAACGAATTTGGCCAGTACGCCGAGTGGAACGCCGAGGCGGAACTCGACTGGCACCTGCTCGACGACAGCCGCCACGCCGGCCTGAAACAGTTGCTGGGCGACCTCAACCGGCTGCACCGTTATGAGCCGGCGCTACACCGCCACGATTTCGAGGCCGAGGGATTCCGCTGGATCGATTGCAATGACGCAGCCAATTCAACGCTGAGCTACGTACGCCGGGGTGACGGTCAGCAGGCTGTCGTGCTGTTGAATTTTACCCCGGTACCACGCCAGCAGTTCCGCCTCGGCGTGCCCGAACACGGCAACTATCACCTCGCCCTGAATTCCGATGCCGGCTTCTACACCGGCAGTGACATGCCGGTGCAGAGTGACTACCAGAGCGAATCGATACCCTGGATGAACCAGCCGGCGTCCATCGTTATCGATCTTCCGCCGCTTGCCGGCCTGATCCTGCTGAAAACCTGACGGTGGCCTGCAGCCGGTTGCGCGCAGCCTCGCTGTCGGAGAGCATACGTTTCCCGCGTCAATAACCCGGCGGCAGCATCCGCGCAATCTTGCCCATCGGCCCTTGAATTCCGCGCTGACTGGACGTATTTAGTAACCGTATACTCATATGCGCAATCAGCAGGGGGGCACGGAGTGGCACAGATACGCGAGCCGGCAGTCGCCGGCATGTTTTACCCGGATGATCCGTTGCTGCTTCAGCAACAGATCGAAGGGTTCCTGGCGCGCGAAGCACCGGCCTCGTACCGCCCCAAGGCGCTGGTGGTTCCGCACGCCGGCTACATCTACTCGGGCCCGGTCGCGGCCAGCGCCTATGCCCTGCTGCCCCCGTACCGGGACAGTATCGAGCGAGTCATGCTGCTCGGCCCGGCGCACCGTGTACCTTTCACCGGCATCGCCGCCAGCAGCGCACAGTATTTTGCCACGCCACTGGGTATGATGCGGGTCGACCAGGAAGCCATGGACCGCGTACTGGTCAAGCCCCAGGTGAGAGTTCTGGACGAAGCCCACAAGGACGAACACAGCCTGGAAGTCCAGCTGCCGTTCCTGCAGACCGTACTGAATGAAGATGTCGGCCTGGTACCGCTGCTGGTCGGCGACGCGCATCCGCGCGACGTTGCCGACGTTATCGAAACCCTGTGGGGCGGCCCCGAGACGCTGATAGTAGTCAGCTCGGATCTCAGCCACTATCATGATTACCATACCGCGCAGCACCTCGACCAGGCCACCTCGATGGCCATCGAGCAACTCAACCCGGAAGCAATCGACTACCCCCAGGCCTGTGGCAGGACACCGCTCAACGGCCTGCTGTATGCAGCGCGAAACCACAAGCTGCGCGCCAAAACACTTGACCTGCGCAACTCCGGCGATACCGCAGGCAGCCGCGACCGGGTGGTCGGCTACGGCGCCTATGCCTTTGCGTGAGTGAGGGAAAGATGCTGTCGAGCACACAACGTAAGCAGTTGATCGACATAGCCTGGCAGTCACTGCGCCACGGGCTGGCGGTCGGTCGCCCGCTGGCGGTAGATGCAAGTAAATTTGACGAAACCCTGTCTGCACCCGGCGCAAGCTTCGTGACCCTGCACCGCGATGGTCAGCTGCGCGGCTGCATCGGCAGTCTTGAAGCCTACCGCCCGCTGGTGACGGACGTTGCCGAAAACGCCTTTTCCGCAGCCTTCCGCGACCCGCGATTTCCCCCGCTGGGCGAAAACGAACTGGAAGGCCTGACACTGGAAATTTCCGTTCTCGGCCGTCCCGAACCGATGGAATTTTCCTCGGAGCAGGATTTATTGCGCCAACTGCGTCCCGGGGTCGATGGACTGATACTCGAAGAGCGGGGACAGCGCGGCACTTTCTTGCCCTCGGTGTGGGAATCCTTGCCGCGGCCCGCTGATTTCCTGCGCCACCTGAAACTCAAGGCCGGACTGCCGGAGCACTACTGGTCAGATACCCTGCGCGTCTGGCGCTACACCACAGAGAGCTTCAGCGACGACACCTGACACCCCCGTATACGGTTCAGTGTCAGCGCCGCGCACGCAGACAGCGACCCGTGGAACCGGGCAGACAGATGCTTTCGTCTACCCAGATAGCGTTGTCCAGAATTGCGCCACGCAGGTCGGCGCCCTCCACGTTTGCACCGCTGAGATTGGCGTAGGAAAGGTTACTCCGGACCAGTCGCGCACCCTGCAGGTTGGCGCCGCGCAGCGTGGCACCAAACAGGTTGCTATGCGACAGGTCGGTGCGCGTGAGGTCGGCGAGGTCGAGACTGGCATACTCCAGGCTGGCGCCGGCCAGACGCGCTCCGCCCAGGCGCGCAAGTTCAAGACGTGCGTTGCCAAGCCGCGCGCCGACCAGTTCGGCGTTCTCAAGCTTTACCCCCGACAGGTTGCAGTGTCTCCAGTCGACAGCGGGGCGCGGTAACGCGCTGCAATCCGCGGGCACGTTGTCCGGTTGTGCTTTTTCGAGCAGGAAGCTGACGGCAAATCCGAGCAGGACGACTGCTGTAAACAGTATCGGGTAGCGGTACAGCTTGCCGGTACGATGGACCTTGTGCGCGACCTGGTACTTCAAGCGGCGATGTCGTAACGCCCCGCCCGATTCACCCCGGCGACGCTCCTCGCCGCTGCGCCGTTCACGGATGGACTGTGGCACATCGGGACCGCGGTCGCGACGATCACCCGGTTCACGTTCATCCTCGCGCATTTGCGCCATCAGCAGCAACTGACGGTTCTCCGCAGTGGGCGGCAGCTTCATGACTTCCGGAACCAGTTCCGGATATTCATCGATACTTGCCCACTGACCATCGTCGGGCTTGACCTCGTCGGCGTCACAGATACGCCCCAGCAGGATATAACGGCTGATCTGGCGATCCGGATACGGGCCCCGCACCACGCCGTCGCGACGTGTATACCAGAGTACCCGCCTGATTTTGCTCGAACTCATCGCCTTCCTAATCCGTTACTCTGCTTCGCATTCACTTCGCGCCCTGAATAATGCAGTATAGATGCCAGTTTTATGCCACAGGCCACAGCACCATGAAAACCTCCGGCCCGACATCCGGTACCCCTCCGGTCACCAACGCGACAACGGCAGCCAGCCAGGTACGCTGGCAAATCGGCCAGCTGCTGCAGGCCACTGTTATGCAACGCAGCGCCGGCGAAGTATTGCTGTCTATCGGTAATCGGCAGGTTATCAGCGAGACTTCACTGCCTCTGGAAAAAGGCCAGCAACTGACGCTGCAGGTGCGCAGCCTGGGCGACCTTCCACAGCTGCGCATCGCCTCGGGCCTGAACACGTCGCCGATGACAGAAGCCATTCGCGCCCTGCTGCCGCAACAGGACAGCATGACACCACTGCTTGCCAGCCTCGCCCGGCTTTCGCAGACAAACCAGCCACCCATTCCACCGCTGCTCCGTAAACTTGTTCGCACGATGGTGCACAACCTGCCGGACACTGCTGCAGTCACCCGCCCGGAAGGTGTGCGCAAGGCCATCGAGCAGTCCGGCCTGTTTCTTGAGCGCCAGCTCGCGCAACAGCTGAACCCGGGTGCCCGCCCCGCGCCCCGTTCTGCACTGCCAGCACCGATCCAGGTGGACTTCAAGGCGAATCTGGTTCAATTGATTCAGCGACTGCGAAACTGGCCGGGCAGCGGGACAGCGAAACCACCAACATCCGGCACCGTTCCCGGGACCACTCCATCCGCCACACCGACAGCGCCGCCTGCACCACCCGCTGCCACAGCCGCCCCCGACAGGCCGACACTGAATGCGCCAACACCCGCGACCCCCAAGGCACCGACCGGCGCGGACGGCAAAACCGCGGCGCAACCGGCGCCAGCGCCGGTGTTGAGTGCGGATCAGTTACGCCGTGTTGCACGGGCCGGCACACAGGTTACCGCGGCACGCGGCACGCGCCCTGCTACCCCCCCTGTCGGCCCGGCCCCGATGACGCCCGGCGCGGCAACGGCAACAACGGGTTCCGGTACCGGCCCCACGCCCGCCGTGCTGACCGCTGCGACGCCACCGTTTTCAGGCTCAACACCCGCCCCCCAGGCAGCCGTCGAAGCAACCATCGACCTCCTCAACCGCATCGGCAACCTGCGCACCGATCTGCTGCGGCAGGCCGAAGCTGCTCTGGCACGCGTCCAGCTGCACCAGCTCGCCAGCCAGCCGCGTGACGCAGACCGCGGCTGGCTGGAATGGCTGTTTGAACTCCCGGTACGACGCGGCGACGAATTTGACCTGTGGTCGATGCGCATTGCCCGTGAAGCGCGTGACAGATCGGCGCCAGTGCGCAAGGCGCAGCCACGGTGGTCGGTGCAGCTGGCTTTCGACCTGCCCGGACTCGGGCCGGTACAGGCACAGGTCACGTTGCAGGGAGAGCGGGTTTCAACCCGCTTCTGGGCCGGCAGGGAAAACACACTGCCGTTGTTTCGCGCACACTTTCAGGAACTGCAGCGCATGCTCGACGACGCAGGACTGGAAGTCGGTGAACTGGATTGCCAGCCCGGCCCGATGCCGGAAAATACCACGGCCACCCCCGCATTAATCAGGGAGAAGGTATGAGCAACGAACAGAAAGCGCCGCTGCCACTTGCAGTCGCCCTGCAATATGACGGCGACAGCGCACCACGGGTAACAGCCAGGGGGCGCGACACACTGGCCGAGCAAATTATCCAGATCGCCCGTCAACACGGTATACCCATACAGGAAAACCAGCCACTGGCCTCGCTGCTGGCCAGGGTCGAACCGGGCGACGAGATTCCGGAGGCGCTGTACCTGGCGGTCGCGCAGGTTATTGCGTTTGCGTATTACCTGTCAGGAAAAGTGCCGGAGTCCGGCGGAGAATAGACGTACTCAGGCCGCGCCGCGCTGCATCATGATCAGCAGTTCGGCTTCGCCACGGGTCAGTCCGCAGGTATCGACCAGTTCGTCGATATCCGCACCCTTGTTGACAAGCTGACTGGCCTGGTTGTAGGGGCGATCGCCGACCGAGCGCATTTCCAGACCATTCTGACGTTCAATAATGCGCTGCATCTGCTGCTCCAGACGAAGCACGTGTTCACCGGCTCCGACCGAGGCGCTGCACAGTGCCGACAGTTCCTGCTCCAGTTGTTGAATACGTTCCATGGCACCCGCGTGCCGCTCCACGAGCGCCGCCTGGCCCCGGCGCAACCGACGGACGACGATAAACGACTGAACCGGCACGGCGACGAACAGGACAGCAAGCAGCGACGAAAGAAGCAGGGTTGTCATGGCATCACCTCAGGCATACTCATCGATGTGGGGTTTGTCGTCCTTTCCCGGCCGACGTTTTTTTGGTTGCCGGTCACGGTCATTTTCGGGCCTGCGCAACGGCGCCTTGTTGCCCTCGCCGGGACGTGCACCGGGCTGTCCTGGCAGGATGCGGTAGGCCGGCGGCAAGCTCCCGATATCGCCCATGTGTGCATGTCCGAGGAGATCACCGGCGTCGACCAGTCAGAGACTGGCGAGCTCGTCCCACTCTTCGTCGGTGAGCAACTTGTTCAGATCGACCAGGATCAGCAACTCGTTTTCACGGCTGGCAACGCCCTGGATATAGTTGGCGCTTTCATCACTGCCGACATTTGGCGCCGACTCGACCTCCGAGGTGGCGACATCGACAACTTCGGCGACGCAGTCCACCAGCATGCCGACCACGTGGCGCGCGGTTTCGATAATCACGATACGGGTCGAGTCGGTAACCTCCGCGGTCGGCAGGCCAAGGCGGATGCGGGTATCAATAACCGTCACCACATTGCCGCGCAGGTTAATGATGCCGAGCACATAGTGGGGCGCGCCGGGAACCGGTGCAATCTCGGTTACGCGCAGGACTTCCTGCACCTGCATGACGTTGATTCCGTAGACCTCATCGGCCAGACGGAAAGTAACCCATTGAATAACTTCATCGTTTGAATTTGCCTTGGCAAGCACGTTGGACATGTCCGAACCTCGTTCCTGTTTGGTCGTAACCGTGAAAGCCCGTCAAAAAACGGACACTATCACCCTTACCCTGCTAAAAAGCAGGATTCATGCCATGCCATCGGCAAGTTGCCGCACAAGTTCATCAATATCGAGCATCGCGCACATCTGCTCGATGACGGTGCCGGCCAGCCAGCGACGCTTGCCAGCGGCAGTGCGCCACTTGACCTGGTCGGATTCGAGTTCGATGACATCACCGATTTTCGAGCACGCCAGCGCCCAGCGCCCTTCATCAATGACCACCAGGTGAGCGCTTCGCTCGGCGGCATCGTCGCCGAGACGCGCCGCGCGGTCCCGGGGCAGAACGAAGCGCGCTGTATCCACCACTTTCGACTGCACCCCCTGATAAGGGGTGACCCCCAGGAACAATGCCGAATGCCCCGGCATGCCGGTAAGTCCGTTCACGTTGGGGACGACACCCTTGAGCTTCACGAGGGGCACGGCAAGTGTCAGCCCGGCCACTTCGAACAACAGCACCTGAAAACGCGCCTGCGCCCATTCCGGGAGGACGTCCGCGGGTGCCCGCGGCTGCGACGGTGGTTGCGCCACCGTAACCGGCGGATCGTCAGCAGGCGCAGGCTCCTGCTCGGACGCGGGCGCTACAGTCCCGGTCACATCGCCGGTGAGCAACGCCTCCAGGTAAGCACCGAGCGCCAGCCGCTGTTCGAGCAAAGGGTCAATACGGGTGCTCGCTTTCATTGTGAGACAGCCTCTGCCAGCGGCAACGGCCCGGCCTGCAACCAGCGCACCAGCGAGGCGTACGCCTCCGTTCCACGCGCCGTCGGGTTATGAAGGCTGATCGGCACGCCGGCACGGCTGGCTTCGCGGAACTGTGTATCGACGGGGATAACGCGCGACCACAGGTGCTCGCCGTGCTGATCGCGCATGGCGCGCAATGCGTCCGTTGACGCCCGGGTACGCCGGTCAAAGAAGGTCGGTATGATGGTGTAGTCCAGCATCCTGCCGCGCGAGCGACCGATCATCTGCAAGGTATGCAGCATGCGTTCCAGCCCCTTCAGTGCCAGGAATTCGGTCTGCACCGGGATCAGCAATTGCTGACAGGCCGCCAGTGCGTTCACCATGAGGATGCCCAGCATCGGCGGGCAGTCCATCAACACATAGTCGAAGCGGTCCGACAATCGTTTGAGCGCGTCGGTAATCACCAGCCCCATACCACCGCGCGCGCCGAGCTGTCGGTCCAGTGTCGCCATCGCCGTAGACGCCGGCATCAGCGTCAGGCCGTCAACGCCGGTCGGCTGCAGCAACGCATCGAGCGATTCGATCGTCTTTCCTTCGGCCTTTGCCCCGAACAGTGTGTACACGCTGTATTCGATACTATCCGGATCGAGGCGGAAATAGCAGGTCATCGAACCCTGTGGATCAAGATCCAGCAACAACACGCGCTTGCCCTGTTGGGCCAGGAGGGCACCGGCACTCACGGCGGTAGTGGTCTTGCCAACGCCGCCCTTCTGGTTTGATATCGTCCAGACGATCATGGCCCACCGCCGTCTGTCACAACCACACGTGACCGGTCGCGTTCAGCCGGTAACTGTCCGGGCGCCTGCCGGACCCGTTTGTCGGCACCGGACAAGATGACCAGCACCACGCGCCGGTTGCGGGCGCGGCCCTCCGGTGTGTCATTGCTGGCGATCGGCCGGTATTCGCCGTAACCGATTGCCGCCATGCGTTCAGGCCTGACGCCAAGGTCGGTGAACAGGTGCACCACGCTGGCCGCCCTGGCTGCTGACAGTTCCCAGTTGGAACGAAATTCGAAGTTGTCGATCGGGACGTTGTCGGTAAACCCCTCGACGTGAATGGTGTTGTTGAGCGGGGCAAGTTTCTCGGCCAGTTTGCGCAACACCGGCTTCGCGCCGGGTGCGAGTTCCGCACTGCCCGAACCAAACAGGATGCTCGACTTGATCTCCACCTCGATCCAGCGCTTGTCACGCCGCACATCGATCAACCCGGCATCCACCAGGTCCGCCATGGCCTTTTCGATGGAGTCCGCCAGCGCTTCCGCCGCAGCATCCATTTCTTCATCCTGCGCCTTCTTCTTTTGTTCGGCGTCCCTGGCCGCTTTTTCGCGGGCTTCTTTCAGCTTCTTCTGCAGTTTTTCGCTGATATCTCGTTCCGGCAGCGGGATACGGAACAATTCAATGACCGGCTTGTTGCGGTCCAGGGCGGTTTCGGACTGCATCGGCGAACGCATCAGGTGGCCGACCTGGATGGGCTCGAGGCTGCGGGCCGGATCAGAAAACGCGGCAAGCATCGAGTCGGACAGAACGCGGTACTTGCCTTCATTGACCGATGAAATGGAATACATGACAACAAAAAACGCGAACAGCAAGGTAATGAAATCCGCATAGGACACCAGCCACCGTTCGTGGTTTTCGTGTTCTTCTACGCGCTTCTTCCTGGCCATACGTCGTGTCTCTTGAGTTTCGCCGCCGGATACGGCCTGCATACATGTCGTCCGGACCGACTACTGGTAATATCCCTGCAGCTTGGTTTCGATGTTGCGCGGATTCTCACCCTCGGCGATGGAAATCACGCCTTCCACAATCATTTCGCGAAACTGACTCTGTGCGTGCACCTGGCTCTTCAGCTTGTTGGCCATGGGCAGAAACAACAGGTTGGCGAAACCGACACCGTATATGGTGGCGACAAATGCGGTTGCTATGCCCCCGCCCAGCTTGGACGGGTCGGCCAGGTTATTCATGACGTGAATCAGGCCCATCACCGCGCCAATGATGCCAATGGTCGGACTGTAACCACCCATACCATCAAAAACCCTGGCCGCCTGGGTATCCTGGTGCTCCTTGTTGTCGATCTCGACTTCGAGAATGGAGCGAATCACTTCCGGTTCGCTGCCGTCGACCAGCAGTTGCAGTCCCTTGCGGGCAAATGAATCCGTTTCCTCTTCGGCAATCGCTTCCAGACCCAGCAACCCCTCGCGTCTAGCGATATTGCTCCAGTTGACGATTTTCTCGGCGGCCTCTTCAGGCTGCAGTTTCACCGGAAAGACCACCCATACAGAAATCCTGATAGCACGCACAAACGTACCTATCGGCGTCTGCACCATGACCGCGCCCAGCGTGCCGCCCGCAACGATCACGAATGCCGTCAGCTGCATCAGCGATGACATGTGCCCGCCTTCCAGCACGTTGCCGCCGAGTATGGCGAACAGCGCCAGCAGGACACCGATTACGGTGAGGAAATCCATCGCCTAGTGCCCCGCCACCTGGACAATGCCAGGGCCAATATCGTGCAGCGCCATGGTCTCATCGCTGAGACCTGCCTCGGCGATCGCCATCGGCATGCCATAGATCACGCTGGTCGCCTCGTCCTGGGTCCACACGGTAGCACCGCGCGCTTTAAGCGTGCGCGCACCCTCTCTACCATCAGCGCCCATGCCGGTCAGGACCACCGCAAGCGCTTTACCGCCGAACACCGCCGCCACGGAGTCAAACGTCACATCGGCGCAGGGCCGGTAATGCAACTGCGGATCCCCGTCGTCGATGACGACGTGAGTTCCGCCAGCCTGCTGCTTCAGTGTCATCTGGCGACCGCCGGGCGCAATGAGTACCTGGCCGGGAGCCAACGTATCCCCGTCTTTCGCTTCCTTGACCGAAATAGCACACTGCTGGTCAAGACGTGATGCGAATGCCGGTGTAAAACTCGCCGGCATATGCTGGACCACCAGTACCGGCAAACGGAAGTCAGCGGGCAGACGGGTCAGAACCTGCGCCAGCGCAACCGGGCCGCCGGTGGAACTGGCAATAGCCACTACCCGGTATTGCCCGCTCCGCAGCCGGCGCACTGCCGGGGCAGGTGCCGGCCGCGTCACACGCTGAACCGGGCGGTCTGCCCGCGTTGCCGGGCGTTGTCTCGCCACCGCATGGATACGCCGCCGAAGCACCAGCTTCGCCTGATCGCGGTCCTTCGCAATATCCTCAAAACGCTTGGGCAGGAAATCCACGGCGCCGGCGTCCAGCGCGTCGAGCGTCGCCCGCGCACCATCGTGAGTCAGCGAGGAAAACATCAGAATTGGAACAGGATTCGAACGCATGATGCGGCGTACCGCGGTAATGCCATCCATCACCGGCATCTCGATGTCCATGGTCACCACGTCCGGTTTCAGCGCCGCTACCTGGTCGATAGCCTGCTGGCCATCGGCAGCCGTACCGACGACTTCGATACGTGCATCCTCTTCCAGAATTTCAACAATGCGCCGGCGAAAGAAACCGGAATCATCGACGACCAGTACACGCGTTACCATGGACCCTAATCCTTGAATCCTGCGCCGTCCGACGCACAATTATTATTGACACAGTTTCCCTGCAGCGATACGACCTTGCGATCCTTGTTATAACGGGCCACGCAGCATCCCTTATCTACATGTGCCGTGCGTAGGCTCTCATCAGGCTGGGCACGTCGAGGATCAGTGCAATCCGTCCGTCACCGGTAATTGTTGCGCCGGCGAACCCCGCAAGTCCCTGCAGGAAGGCGCCGAGCGGCTTGATAACCACTTCCTCCTGACCGACCAGCTGTTCGACCACGAAGCCGACCCGCTGACTGCCCACGTGAACCACAACGACGTGGTTAACCATATCTTCCTGCGGGGCACCACCGCCATTTACCAGCCACTCGCGCAGATAAAACAACGGCAACGCCTTGTCACGAACCATGATAACCAGTTGCCCGTCCACGATACTGGTACGCTCGCCATCAAAATCGAATATCTCGCTGACGCTACCAAGCGGCAGCGCAAACGGCTGGTCTCCCAGCTTGACCATCAACGTCGGCATAATGGCCAGGGTGAGCGGCACGCGTATCGTAAGGCGACTGCCCTTGCCGGACTCGGAATCAATTTCCACACTGCCATTGAGCTGACCGATACGGGTCTTGACGACGTCCATGCCGACACCGCGGCCAGACACATCGGAAATTTCTTCCTTGGTGGAGAAACCGGCGGCAAATATAAGATTGAAACACTCCTTGTCATCCAGTCGCGCCGCGGCGTCCGCATCCATCAATCCCTTCTCGACAGCCTTGCTGCGCAACACGTCAGCATCCATGCCCTTTCCATCGTCCTCGATGGACAACAGGATGTGATCACCTTCCTGCTCTGCCGCCAGCACGACCGTCCCCTGCCGGGACTTGCCCGCCGCTTCACGCTCTTCCGGGCTTTCTATGCCATGGTCGACGGCATTTCGCACCAGGTGCACCAGGGGATCCGCCAGCGCCTCGACAAGATTCTTGTCGAGGTCCGTGTCCTCACCCTGCATTTCCAGGTTGACTTCCTTGTTCAGACTGCGCGCAAGATCGCGAACCACACGAGGGAAGCGGCCGAATACTTTCTTGATCGGCTGCATACGCGTTTTCATCACCGCATTCTGCAGGTCTGCCGTTACCACATCCAGGTTCGCAATGGCCTTGGAAACGTCCTCGTTGGCCAGCGACTCCTTCAGGTTGGAGAGCCGGTTCCTTGCCAGTACCAGTTCGCCCACCATATTCATAATCTCGTCCAGGCGACGCGTATCGACCCGCACCGAAGTCTCTGCCTTGCTGGCAGGCGCGGCAGCCTGTTTGGCCTTCGGCTTTGCTGGTGCGGGTGCCGCCGCTACGGCAGCGGCCTTCGGAGCAGTCCCCGCTGCCGCCGCAGATCCATCAGCCGGTGCCGCGGCGCTGTCGCTTGGGCCCTTGCCAGCGCCGTGCAGCTGATCGAGCAGCGCATCAAATTCCTCTTCCGTAATTTCATCACCACCGGCATCCGGTGTGCTGTCTCCGGCATCTACCGCACCACCGGACGTGCCAGCGGGCTCCGGGCTTACGGCGGGCCCCTTGCCGTCACCATGCAACTGGTCGAGCAGTGCTTCAAATTCCTCTTCGGTGATATCGTCACCCCCGCCGACCGCTGCATCCGCCGCCGGCTCCTCGCTCCCGGCCTGCTCCAGCATCGCCTCAAACTCGGCGTCCGCATCCGCGACAGCATCAGCTGTCAGCGTAGACCCGGCATCGCTACCTGCCGGCGACTTCGGGGATTCGGCGGGTACCGCAAGCACTTCCAGCGCACTGAGCAGTTCGGCGTTGGCCGGCGTCGGCATTTCCCCGGCCTGAACTTCGGCGAACATAGTGTTCACTACGTCCAGCACCTGCAGGACGGTATCCATCAACTCACTGTCGACAGAGCGCTCCCCGTTTCGCAGTACGTTGAACACGTCCTCGGCACGGTGACAGACCTCGACCAGGCCATCCAGGCTCAAAAAACTGGCGCCGCCCTTTATGGTGTGAAAGCTGCGGAACACGCCGTTGAGCATATCGGTATCGTCGGGACTTTGCTCAAGCTCGACGAGCTCCTCGTTAAGCCGTTCGAGTATCTCGCCTGCTTCAACCAGAAAGTCCTGGAGGATCTCGTCGTCGGTATCAAGACTCATTATGCTATTCCCTCAAAATCCCAGACTGGACAGTAAATCATCAACTTCGTCCTGGCCGGATACCGATTCACCGGCGGCGTCCACGCCGGGCACCGCTGGCCCGATACCCTGCATCATTTCGTCCCCGCCCTTCGCAGGCTTCCCTGGAACGGCTTCGCGTTTAGGTTCGGGTTCGAGGCCACCGGACAACCGGACCAGTTCCACAAGGTTGTCCTCGACTTCCTGTACCAGGGTGATCACGCGACGAAGGATCTGCCCGGTAAGGTCCTGGAAATCCTGCGCCATCATGATGTCTGACAGGTTACTGTGAATACTTTCAGTGCTGTGTGTCGTGACGTCGAGAAATTCGTCTATCTGTTTACTCATGGCGCGAAACTCGTCGACGTTCATTTCCTTGTTGCGGAAACGGCCCCATTTCTCATGCAGGCTGTCGGCACGCGCCTTCAGGTCTTCCGAGATCGGCAGGGCGTTCTCGATTGCTGACAGGGTGCGGTTGGCCGAGTTCTCGGTCATCTCGATGACATGATTCAACCTGGCCTTGGCATCAGGAATATCGGACTCGGCAAGCGACTGCATACGCTCGTCAAGTACAAAGCTGTTGATCGCATCGTGTAACTGCCGTGTCATCTTTCCCAGTTCCTGGAACAGACTCTGCTCACGCATGCGCCCCAACTGCTCGATAATCTGCTCCGCCTGCTCACCGTTGCCGGATTCGAGTTCGACTACGAGAGCACGGGCATTCTCTAACAGGGAATCATTTTCCACTTCGCTCGCTGCATCCATGCCGCTACCCCGCTGTTGCTTCGAGGCGTTCGAAAATCTTGTCGATCTTCTCTTTCAGCGTCACGGCGGTGAACGGCTTGACGATGTAGCCATTTACCCCCGCCTGCGCTGCTTCAATGATCTGCTCGCGCTTCGACTCCGCCGTCACCATCAGCACCGGCAGGGATGTGAGCTTTTCGTCCTGGCGAACAGCCTTCAACAGGTCAATACCGCTCATACCCGGCATATTCCAGTCGGTTACCAGGAAGTCGAAGTTTCCGCTCTGCAACATCGGCAACGCAGTATTGCCGTCATCGGCTTCCTGCGTATTATTGAACCCCAGGTCACGCAACAGGTTCTTGATGATGCGCCGCATCGTGGAAAAATCGTCCACGATGAGAATTTTCATATCAGTGTCCAAGGGTGTTCTCCCATCTCACGCTGTTGATCATTGCCTGTTTCGGCAAATGGACGCCTTTTCTGTACATTACTTTCCGGTCCACTCACCCATCCGGGCTCTCAGCCGGATCAGTGCCTGGCCATGGATCTGACAAACCCGCGACTCGCTCACGCCCAGCACCTCACCGATTTCCCGCAGATTCATTTCCTCGTCGTAATACATTGCCATCACCAGGCGCTCGCGTTCCGGAAGTCCGGAAATCGCCAGGGCCAGCGCGGCCTTGAAGTCGGATTTATGCAGGCTGTCCAGCGGCTCGTTGCGCGGTTCGCCGGAAGCGACCTGCGGCGACTCTTCACCGTTTATACCGGCGTCGTCGATACTGAAGACCCGGCAGCCGGTCGCGTCCTGCAGAATACGGTGATATTCATGCAGATTGATACCCAGCTTCTCGGCAACCTCGACATCCCGGGCATCACGACCCTCGTGGTTCTCGATCTCCCGGACCGCTTCGGCGACCTGCCTGGCCTTGCGGTGCACGGAGCGCGGAGTCCAGTCGGTGCGGCGGATTTCGTCCAGCATGGCGCCACGAATTCGAATACCCGCATAGGTCTCGAAACTGGCGCCCTGCGTGGCGTCGTAGTTACGGGAGGCCTCCAGCAAACCGATCATGCCGGCCTGGATCAGGTCGTCTGCCTGCACACTCGGCGGCAATCGGCTCATCAGATGATAGGCAATACGCTTGACCAGGGCAGCGTGCTTGCCGACGAGGTCATCGCTATCTGGATCGGGGGTGGCGACGTACATAGCAGCTCCATTCATACCGGCATCTCCATGTGACCGTTGTGCGACTGGATCAGGCGCTCGACAAAAAACTCAAGGTGTCCCCCAGCAGCACTCGGCACAGGCCATTTCTCGGTTTTCTGTGCAAGGTTCTTGAAGGCCATCGAAGAACGGCTGCGGGGGTAGGCTTGCACCACCGCACGCTGCTTCCGGACAGCCTTTTTCAGATAATCGTCATGGGGAACCGCCCCCATGAACTCCAGCGTTACATCAAGGTAACGATCGGTAACCCGTGATATCTTGTTGAACAATTCCCTTCCCTCCTGAGCGCTGTGTGCCTGGTTCGCGAGCACCCGGAATCGCTGAATGCCGTACTCGACGTTCAGCACCTTGATGAGCGCATAGGCATCCGTTATTGATGCGGGTTCGTCACACACCACCACCACGACCTCCTGGGCGGCGCGACTGAAACTGGTGACACTCTCGTTGATACCGGCAGCGGTATCGATGATCAGCGTATCGATTTCGTGGTTAAGCTCACTGAATGCGCGGATCAGGCCCGCGTTTTCCATGGTGGACAGCTCTGCCAGGCGTTTCACACCGGACGACGCCGGCACCACCATGATGCCCGATGGCCCGGTGACAATGATTTCCTCGAGCGAGCGTTCACCATCGATGACGTGAGAAAGGTTCTTGTCAGGGTGCAGGCCCAGCAGTACATCGATGTTGGCGAGACTGAGGTCGGCATCGAGCAACATGACGTGCTTGCCGGCGTCGGACATCGCCACCGCGAGGTTGACCGAGACGTTGGTCTTCCCCACACCGCCCTTGCCACTGGTGATTGCAATAACTCTTACTGGATTTGGTTGCGCCATACGTCGTAGCCCGGCTGCCTGATCGACCCGCATTTCAGACATGAACATTTGCCCGGAACCCTCCAAATGTTTCAGCCATAACGGACTCCGCAGGCAGATCATGATCCCCCGCAAGCTGTGCAGCCTGCTGCACCAGTTCGGCGGCGCGCGCAACCTGAATATCTTCGGGAACGCGCTGGCCGTTGGTCACAAACCGCAGCGCAAGTTGCTGTTCGATGACAGCGGACAGCACCCCTCCCAGGCTGGCGGCTTCGTCCAGTTTCGTGAGAATGGCACCTTCCAGCGGCACGCCTGAAAAAGCGCGCACCGTTTCGTCCAGCACCGACGGGTGCACCGTGGCAGACAGCACCAGCAGGGTGCGGATCGGGATACCGGTATCGGCCAGCGTGGCGAACTGTTCGGTGAGCCGGACATCACGCTGGCTCATGCCCGCAGTATCGATCAGCACCAGCCGCTTGTCCGACAGGCTGTTCAGTGTGGAGCGCAACTCGTTGTGGTCGGAGGCCACCTGCACCGGGATACCCAGCAGACGACCGTAAGTCATCAGCTGTTCGTGCGCTCCGATGCGGTAGCTGTCGGTCGTCACCAGCGCAACGTGGCGCTGGCCGTGGCGAAGCACATAGCGTGCTGCCAGCTTGGCGATGCTGGTGGTCTTGCCGACGCCGGTTGAACCGACCAGCGCGACAATACCGCCTTCATCCATAAAGTCGTGATCCGCGACCGGCACGCTGGCAGCCAGTTCCGCCATCGCCAGTTGCCAGGCGTGATCCTCGTCACGGGCATGAACAGTGGGCGCGGAAACTCTTTCGGTGAGCCGACTGGTCAGCTCCATGGCACCGAGGCGACGCATCACGTCCGCGTGCAGCGGCTCGCGACGTTTCATATCACCCCACGCCAGGTGTGCAAGCTGGTTTTCCAGCAGCCCGCGGAGTTGTTTGATCTCGTCACGCATGGCAACGATGGAGGGGTCCTGCGACCAGTTGACGGCCTGCGCCCGGGCCGCACGCGGCCGCACCTGCTCCCGTTCTTCGCCAGCCGGTTCAGCATTTCGGGCATAGCTGTCTGCGCCCGTGCGGGCGGGCTCTGCCGGCATCGACGCATCCTGCTCCGGCGTTCTTGCGAGTGTGGAGTGGTCCGCCGGCAATTTGCCTTCCAGCAATGCCGCGTCGTAATCGATCGCAGCGATAATTTCAATGCCACCGTCTACCTTGCGGTTGGAAAGTATGACCGCGTCGGGCCCCTGCTCCTCGCGCACCAGGCGGATGGCCTGGCGCATATCCGGTGCGAAAAACCGTTTCACCTTCATACCTGCACCCCGCTATCGAGTATTGCCATCCATCCTGTCATCACGTGCCTGGTATCCTTGTTCATGTCGCCGTGCCACCCTGCTGAACGCCGAGGCTCGGCGCTTCGGTTCCAATATTTGCGACAACCTTTATCTGCTTGTTGTCCGGTATCTCGTTATAGGCCAGTACCTGCAGCATCGGGATGCTGTGCCTGACCAGTCTCGCCAGCCAGGGCCGGATCGCCGGTGTCACCAGCAGTACCGCCGGCTGTCCTGCCGATTCCTGCCGCTTGGCGCTTTCCAGCAGCGACTGGTGCATCCTTTCGGCCAGCCCGGGTTCGATCCCGGCGCCACCTTCTGCGATGCCCTGAATCGAAGTTTGCAATATCTGTTCCAGCGTTGGATCCAGCGTAATAACCTGTAACTCAGGACCCATCCCATTGATATGCTGAACAATTGACCTTCCGAGTGCCACGCGGACCGCGGCCGTCAAAGCGCCGGGATCTTGACTCCTTGCGCCAGCCTCGGCGAGCGCCTCGGCAATCGTGCGCATATCCTTGACGGGGATCCGCTCTTCCAGCAGGTTCTGCAGGACCTTCAGCACAATCCCGATGGACAGTGTCTGGGGAACCAGGTCCTCGACCAGCTTGGGCGCCGTTTTCGCCAGCACGTCGAGCAACTGCTGCACCTCCTCGTGGCCGATCAGCTCGTGGGCGTGGCCCTGCAGCAGTTCGCTGAGATGGGTAGCCACAACCGTGCTGGCATCTACCACGGTGTAGCCAAGCGTCTGCGCATTGTCGCGTTCCGACGGTGAGATCCACACGGCCTCCAGACCGAACGCCGGGTCACGCGTCTCGATGCCCTGCAGCGTGCCGAATACCCGGCCGGGGTTGATGGCGAGTTCACGATCCGGGTAGATTTCCGCCTCGCCGACCGGCACTCCCATCAGCAGGATACGGTAAGCATTCGGGTTCAGTTCGAGGTTGTCGCGAATGTGTACCGGCTGGATCAGGAACCCGAGTTCCTGTGACAGCTTCTTGCGTACACCCTTGATGCGATCCATCATCTGGCCGCCCTGCGAGCGGTCCACCAGCGGAATCAGGCGGTAACCGACCTCGAGCCCGATGATGTCGACCGGCCCGACATCTTCCCAGCTCAGATCGCGCACTTCAGCCGGGGTTTCCGCCTCGACCGGAGCCGTTTCGGCGGGCATCAGCTCCTGCTGCTGTTTCTTCCATGAATAGTAAGCGCCGACGCCAGCCGCGGCGCCGAGCGTCAGGAAAGCAAAGTTCGGCATGCCGGGGATCAGACCCATGAATCCCATGATGGCGCCCACCACCGCCAGCACCATCGGGTTGCCAAACAGCTGGGTCATGACCTGGCTGGACATTTCAGTCTCGCCGGACACCCGGGTGACGATAATAGCTGTCGCGGAGGACAGTACCAGCGACGGAATCTGCGCCACCAGGCCATCACCGATGGTCAGCAGCGTGTAGTTACGCAGTGCGTCGGCAAGCGGCAGATCGAACTGCAGGGTACCTATCGCCAGCCCGCCGATGATATTGATAAACAGGATCAGAATGCCGGCGATGGCATCGCCACGCACGAACTTGGAGGCACCGTCCATGGCGCCGTAAAAATCGGCCTCGCGTGTGACATCCTCGCGACGGGTGCGAGCTTCATCCTGGGTAATCAGGCCGGCGTTTAGATCGGCGTCTATCGCCATCTGCTTGCCGGGCATGGCATCGAGTGTAAAACGCGCACTGACTTCCGAAACGCGACCGGCGCCCTTGGTGACCACCACAAAGTTGATAATCACCAGGATGGAAAACACCACCAGGCCGACGGCATAGTTGCCACCGACCACGAAGTCGCCGAAGGATTCGATAACCTTGCCGGCGGCGGCCGTGCCGGTGTGTCCGTTCAGCAACACCACCCGGGTTGAAGCAACGTTGAGCGCCAGTCGCAACAGTGTCGTTACCAGCAATACTGTCGGGAACACGCCAAAATCCAGCGGGCGCAGGGCATACACGGTTACCATCAGAATGGCCAGAGACAGGGTGATGTTGAAGGTAAAAAACATATCGAGCACAAACGGTGGCAACGGAACGATCACCATCGCCAGCATCATGACCAGCAGGATCGGCGCACCGAGCCCGTTACGCGCGACATCCCGGAAGGAAAGAGTTGCTGCTTCAGACGCCATCGTTAATCACCTTGTGTTGTTGCGTCGGGGCGATGCCCGCCGTCGTTTGTTTCATCGGTCCGGACAGGACCCTGGAAAAAGTCCTCGGGCACCGGGATATCGTCCGGCTTCTGCGGCACGGGACCGCCACGCACACTGGCCTTCAACTGCATGACGTAGGCGAGGATCTGTGCAACGGCAAGGTACAGACCACCCGGCACTTCCTGGTCGATCTCGGCGCTGTAATAGATGGCACGCGCCAGCGGCGGAGCCTCGAACAGCGGCACATGGTTGGCGACCGCCACGGTACGAATCTGGCTGGCGATGAGCTCGATGCCCTTGGCGACGACGAGCGGCGCCGCCATGGTTCCCGGGTCGTAGCGCAACGCCACAGCATCGTGGTTCGGGTTGGTAATGATGACATCGGCGTTGGGTACCTCGGACATCCTTCCGCGCTGGGAGCTTTCCCGGCGCAGCGTGCGTATC
>CAYSRA010000017.1:0-31764 GCA_964433205.1 uncultured Thiohalobacter sp.
GAGGTGGCATCCGGCGTGGCGGCCAGCGTCGATGCGATGGCGCGGATCGGTTATCTTTATCTGCGCGGCGGGACGTGGGAGCCGCAGCAAATCCTGCCGACCAGTTTTGTTGAGCAGGCCTCCTCACCGGCCGCGGCGATCACTGGCCTGCCGGTAAACCTTCCGGGTACCTACTACAATGCGTCAGATCACTACGGATACCTTTGGTGGAATAATGCCGATGGTGCGCTTCCGGACGTGCCGAGAGACGCCTACTGGGCGTGGGGGCTCGGTGAAAAGCTGATTATTGTGATTCCCAGCCTCGACATTGTTGTTGCGCGCGCAGGAAGCGGATGGCAGACCAATTTCAGCGGTGACTACAGCGTGCTCGACCCTTTTATTACTCCGATAGCCCAGTCAATTATCAGCACCGACAAGGGTGACCTGACCGGCGATGGCATTGTCAATGTGGCGGACATACTCCGCGGCATGCAGATTCTGAACGGCACTGTCGTTCCGGATGTAACCGAAATCCAGCGTGGAGATGTTGCTCCCCTGTTGGGCGGATTGCCGGATCCGGATGGTGTATTTAACCTTGGGGACCTCGTCGTGTTGCAGCGAAAAGTGTTGGGCGAGGTCAAGTTCTGATTCACACTCGTTGCAAGGAACAATTCGTGCGATTCACAGACGATGACCTGGAACTCTTCCAGGAACTTTCTCATGACCGAAGCCCGATACACTGGGACCGGGCCTATGCCCGGAGGACACCGCTGGGCGCACCGGTTGTATACGGGATTGCTGCCGTGGTTTTCGGTCTCGGGCTTTGGGCGAACGGGCGTTCATTCACACTGAAAACCATCAAGGGGCGTTTCAATCGCGCGCTGTATACCGGTATCGACTATGAGTACCGGATTAATGAGAAGGGAGAAAAGGTCGAAATCCGGCTGATGCGGAAAGCTTCCGTCCTGATGGAGTTCGCCTTTGAATGGGAAGACCGGAAAGGGCTGGATGACTACGATGCCGCAGAGTTTGAAAACGGTTTTTCGCCAATGTGCCGGGCAAACACTGATCCCGTTGTGCCGCCGGATCAGCACGATATCAAGTACTCCTGCAACCCGCAGGCACTGGATCAGTTTCAGTCGCGCTACCAGCTCGCCCCGGGGCAACTGCCGTACGCGCAGTTGCTCGCCCTGCTGTGGTCAAGCTACCAGGTGGGTATGGTCTGGCCGGGCTCCCAGGCCCTGTACACCAGTTTTGCCATGCGTTTTGACGCGATGTTGCCGGACCGTCCGGTTCTTGAACTGGAACAGCTGGGTTACCAGTTCGATGACCGGTTTGATATGGCTACGATCAATGCCTCGTCACAAGGCGTCGATATCGAGATCCTGGCGTTTCTGCGTCCCGCCTTCGTTGAGTACAGTCTGGGCGAGATCGGCAAGGCTATCGTCAGTGATAGTTCCCTGGCGGGAAAAAGTGTGCTCGTGCTTGGCGCCAGTCGGGGATTCGGTTCGGTTTTGTCGCGCGCGTTCCTGTTGAAAGGTGCCCGTGTCATTTTTAACTACCGAACGGAAGATGACGCAGTCAGTAAACTCAGGGATCAGCTTCGTGACTATGAAAGTTCCTGTTTGTTCGTGAAGGCGGACCTGGCCAGCGATTCCGACTGTGGGCAACTTGGTGCAGAAATAGAAAAATCATTCTGCAAGCTGCATTTCCTCTTATGCAATGCTGCTCAACCGATAATGCCCTATCCCTTCCTGGAAATGGAAACGGAAGAATTTACCGCCTTCATCAGCCAGTCGGTGTCGATATGTCACAGGCCATTTTCGGTGTTCAGTCCGCTGCTCGACGAGCGTGCCACGGTAATCAATATCTCCTCGGTATATGTCAGAAATCCGCCCCGCAAATTCAGCCATTATGTCGCTGCAAAATGGGCGGTGGAAGGAATGACGCATGCATCGGCGAGCGAATTCCCGAACCTGAATTTTGTCGTGGCTCGATTGCCAAGAATGCTCACAGACCAGACCAACACCAATCTGGATTTCGAGAAAAAAGTATCGGCTGTTACTGTCGCTTCGCAGCTTCTGGAGCGGGTGCTACAATCCGCCGGATCTGCCAGCCCCGTTGTTCTTGATTTTGATGAATAGGGTGCCAGGCGGCCACCAACATCCAACAGGCAGGACATAACGTGCAACGTGATACCGGGGTACTTTCCGAAAACTGTTTTGATCTTGTCATCATCGGCGGCGGGATTTTTGCCGCCTGCGCCGCCTGGGACGCCGTGCTGCGCGGACTGTCGGTGGCGCTGATCGAGAAAGAGGACTTTTGTTCCGGGACGTCGGCGAACTCGTTCAAAATGATTCATGGCGGAATACGCTACCTTCAACATGCCGACCTTGTCCGTTTGCGATCGTCATGCCATGAACGTAGTGCCATGCTGCGCATCGCGCCACATCTGGTGCAGCCGCTGCC
Source organism: uncultured Thiohalobacter sp. (assembly GCA_964433205.1). Taxonomy (GTDB): domain Bacteria; phylum Pseudomonadota; class Gammaproteobacteria; order DSM-19610; family DSM-19610; genus Thiogranum. The sequence goes on from CAYSRA010000017.1 coordinate 2,449, forward strand.
GATACTGATTCCGACTTATGGACACGGAAAATCGGGGAAGGTGTTCCTTGGAACAGGCATGCTGATCTACGATCTGCTTACCCTGGGCAGAAACCGGGGAATACGCGACCCGGCGCGGCATATTCCCTGGACCCGTTTTTTCAACAAACAGGAAGTGCTCCAGGAATACCCGGACCTCAATCCGCAAGGACTGACCGGGGGAGCGATGTTCTGTGATGGCCAGATGTACAACCCGACCCGTCTGGTGCTTGCGTTTATTCAGTCCTCTGTGGAAAAGGGTGCCTGTGTCGCAAACTATGTTGAAGCCACAGACCTGATTCGAGAGGGTGACAGGGTTCTGGGCGTCCGTGCACGTGACAAATTATCGGGTAATGAGCTGGAAATCCGTTCAAAAGCGGTACTCAATGCTGCCGGGCCCTGGAGTGAGTGGTTCCTGCAGGGTGCGCAGACGAGCCATAATCTGAAGAAGGGTGTTTATTCGCGGGATGCCTGCTTTGTTATCAAGCGCCGGTTCACCAGCGCGGCGGCTGTCGCGATCCAGGGGCGCACCAAAGATCCCGACGCATTACTGAGCCGGCCGGCGCGGCACCTGTTCCTGGTGCCGTGGCGGGACTACACCCTGGTGGGGGTGTGGCATGTTGTCTGGGACCGACACCCGGAGCAGGTGGTTGTCAGGGAGGAGGAAATCCAGGGATTTATCGACGAAATCAACTGGGCGTATCCCGCCCTGAACCTGACAACTGCCGACGTGACGATGTGGAATGCCGGTCTGGTGCCGTTCGGGGAGAATGAAGACGGCTCGGAAGACCTCAGCTACGGGAAACGCTCCCACCTGATCGATCACAAGGTGTCGGATGCTATCGACGGACTGGTCACACTGATCGGGATTCGCTACACGACAGCACGTGGTGACGCAGCCCATGCGATGGATCTCGTTTGTTCAAAGATCGGTTGCAGCGTAAAAAAGGCCGATACGGACTCAATTCCGCTTTATGGCGGGGATATTGCGGATTTCGACCGGCTGGTGACAGAGGTGCACGAGCGACAGACCCTCGGCCTGTCCGAGCAATGTACGCGCGCGCTGGTGCACAACCACGGGACGCGGGCGATGGACGTTATTGACCTGGCAGCCCGAGATCCTTCGCTGGCGAAGACGTTTGGTGAAACCTGTGTGCTGCGCGCCGAAGTTGTTCATGCGCTTCGGCGCGAAATGGCATTCACGCTCGCGGACATGGTGTTCCGCCGCACCGACCTGGCCACCGGCGGGAATCCGGGCGAACATTGTCTGCGCGAATGTGCCGAACTCATGGCGGAACCGCTCGGCTGGAGCCGGCAGGATATCGATAGCCAGGTGGCCGCAGTGATGCAGCGTTTCCCGGCCTGGATACAATAATGAATAAACAGTCGAAACGGCCCGAGGTCATGAAATGAAAGTATTAATTACCGGTGGCACAGGGTTTATCGGTTCGCGGCTTGCCTATCGTTGCAGGGAGCGGGGCGATGCCGTGGTTATTCTTGCCCAGGTGAATACGCCCGCGGAACGGGAAAATGCGCAACAGTTGAAGTCAGACGGGTTCGATATCGTGGAAGGCGGTGTCGGTGATGAATCCGTCGTGGAGCGGGCGGTCGATGGCTGCGATGTTGTTTTCCATCTTGCCGCAGCGCAGCACGAGGCCAACGTGCCGGACAAGCACTTCTGGGATGTCAATGTTGAAGGTACCCGCAATCTTCTGGAAGCCAGTATCAGGGCGGGCGTAAAACGCTTTGTGCACGGAAGCACTATCGGCGTCTACGGTGTGGAAATGCAGGGTGAACTCAGCGAAACCTCAGCGCTCAAGCCGGACAATATTTATGGCATAACAAAGAAGGCTGGCGAAGAACTGGTGCTTTCCTGCAAAGACAGGTTGCCTGTTGCGGTTATCCGCATATCCGAAACCTATGGCCCGGGTGATCGGCGCCTGTTGAAGTTATTCAAGGGCATAAAAAAGCGCCGTTTCTTTGTTATAGGCAGTGGGAAAAACAGACACCAGCTTGTTTATGTCGACGACCTGATCGACGGTATGTTTGCCGCGCAGGAGCGGCAGGAGGCATTGGGTGAGGTTTTTGTTATTGCAGGAAATGAAATATTGACGACAAACAAGATGGTCGAAACCATCGCCGGCGTACTCGGTGTGGCAGAGTTGAAGTTCAAGGCGCCCATGTGGCCGTTCTATATCCTGGCGCTGGTAATGGAAAAAACGTTGCGTCCATTGGGTATTCAGCCGCCGCTGCACAGAAGGCGGCTGGATTTTTTCAAAAAGACACTGTACTTCTCGCAGGACAAGTCATCCAGGCTGCTCGGTTTTCAGGCAAAAACGGACTTTCGGACAGGTGCTGCCGAAACCGCGGCCTGGTACCGCGACAACAACCTTCTCTAGTCACGGATGAGGGTGCACATCTGGCGAGGTTTCGTGATAGTGCTGTCTAGAGTGGCCTGGTACAGACGGCGGCGATTTTCTTGGTAAAAATCCTGTTGGCTTTTCCGTACATGATAAAACTGATGCGGAAGAACAGCGTATACAGGGCAGAGAGCGCAATCAGGACGTAATTGAGCGGGTTGGTCCAGAATACATACAGGTGCAAAGGGATGACCTTTATCTTTTCAAACCCGGTGTATTCCATGATCTGGCGCATGGTGTACTCGGTAAACGTATTGTAGTGGTCGAAGTTCTGGGCGAGAGCTTCTGCACCGGTGATCGGGTTTGCCCCGTTGAGCGCGTGTGATATGAGTATGCCGCCCGGTTTTATCCTGTTCCATGCAAGACTGAGGAATTCCAGGATTTCGTCTTTTGTGAGGTGATTGAGTTCCTGTTCGCAGAAAATCACGTCGTAGCGCTCATCCGTGTCCTGCAGATATTCAAAGGCGCTGGCTGTTTTGCAATTCAGTTGGTGCTTTTGGGCATGACGAATTTTTTCTTCGAAGGAATCGATACCCAGCACGTTACTGTAACCGTTGCGGTTTAACATATCGACAAAGTAGCCAGGGCCACAGCTGATCACCAGAATATTGGCATCCCTGTTGGCGGGTATGTGTGGTAAATAGTTATGTTTATAGAACTTATAAAGGGTTGTGTAGCCTTTCTCTATGTTCCCCGGGCCCTCCCAAAAAGAATCAAACGGTTCCATTTTTGCCGTCAACTGACGTTTCGTGGTCATCTTGCCTCCGATAAGGGCATTATTCATTATGGGTTTAGAATCAGTTTAACGGATTCAGAGATTGAATTCGAAATGCCGATGTCTGCCGGTCGGAACGGTTTGCCCGAACCGTGGGCGTGGCGCGGGAGGAATTGGCTTGCTTACTGAAAGCGTCGGTGATAGCGTAATAACCCTCTGTAGTGTAAGAAAAAAATAATGAGAATACTCTTTTGCAACTATGAATATCCCCCGCTCGGCGGGGGCGGGGGCGTGATTAACAAGCAGGTTGCGGAAGAACTCGCCAAACGCCACACGGTCGATGTCCTGACCTCTCAGGGGCTGGGGTTGCCGCGCGTTGCAGTTGAGGGCGGTGTCAACGTTTACCGGGTGCCGGTTTTTTTCCGCAGCCGTCATGCGGCGGCCAACATGCCTTCCATGCTGGCGTATTTGCCAAGCGGGTATGCGCGCGGGCGCAAGCTGGTGCGCGAGCATAGCTATGATGTGATCAATACGCATTTCGTTGTTCCCACCGGCCCACTCGGAAACCGGCTGGCCCGACTGGCAGGAATACCCAACGTGCTTTCGGTGCACGGGGGGGATCTCTATGATCCGAGCAAGTGGACCTCGCCGCACCGGCACGCGTTACTTCGAACCGCGGTCAGAGGCTTGCTGAAGAAGGCCGATGCCGTAGTAGGACAGTCCAGCAATACGGTAAAGAACGTTCACGATTTCTACGACCCGGAACTGCATTGTGAGACCATACCTTTGGGTATCGTCCGGCCTGAAAACCACGATGCTGCGCCGCGTTCAGCCTACCGCTTGACAGACCAGGACGTTGTACTGGTAACGGTTGGTCGGCTGGTAGCGCGCAAGGCGGTCGATCAACTGATTCGTATGGTCGATCAATTGAAAAACGCCAGGGTGCATCTGTTTATTATCGGATCAGGTCCGCAGGAGACGGCATTGAAAGCGCTTGCCGAAGAACTGGGGGTGACCGGTCAGGTGCACTTTCTCGGACAGGTCGATGAAGCGGAAAAGTTCAGGGTTCTGAACATGGCGGATGTTTACGTTTCTACCAGCCAGCATGAAGGATTCGGCATCGTCTACCTGGAGGCGATGGCATGCGATCTTCCGGTCGTATGCTACGACTATGGCGGCCAAACTGACTTTCTTGAATCGGGCGAAAACGGTTTTGTTGTCAAACTGAATGATTTGCCTGCATTCCAGGCATCCTGCAGACAACTGATCGATAATCCGGGGCGCCGCAAGGAAATGGGCGCCTTTAATCGCGGCGCTGTGGAGGACTTTTACATCGATCGGTGTGCGGCGAGGTACGAGGCCCTGTTTGAGGAGGTTATCCGCCGCAACAGGAAGCAGGGAGGTTAAAATGAACAACCTGCGAGGTCCAGTGGCCGATCCGGCCGATCGTCGGAATTTCAGGGGTTAGCCCGGGGTGTGCGGGATTGCCGGCATTGTCAGTGAGCGACGCGCGCGTGACGGGAGCGCCATGCAGAGGATGCTGGATGCCCTTCGGTTGCGCGGACCGGACGACGAAGGAACATACCAGGGGTCCCACGCGGCGCTCGGGCAGCGTCGCCTGTCTATTATCGACCTCGAAGGCGGGCATCAGCCGATTCCCAACGAGGACAAATCCCTGTGGCTGGTCTGCAATGGTGAAATATACAACTACCAGGAACTTCGGGAAGGCCTGATAAAACGCGGTCACCGCTTTCTCACGCACAGCGACTCGGAAGTGATACTTCACCTCTATGAGGAAACGGGCGAGCGCTGTGTCGATGAGTTGCGAGGAATGTTTTCATTCGCAATCTGGGACGAACACAAGCAGGAGCTGTTTGCCGCACGCGACAGACTGGGGCAAAAGCCGTTTTATTACGTCCACATTAACGGCGAATTCTTTTTCGCGTCCGAAATCAAATCACTGCTGGCCCTGGATCCTTCGTATGCCGAAGTCGACCTGGAGTCCCTCGATCAATATCTGACACTGCGAATTATTGCGCCGCCCCGCAGCATGTTCCGGCAGATCAGGAAACTTCCCCCCTCGCACAAATTGTCATTTTCCAGAGAAAAAGGTCTCGATATTTCCCGGTACTGGGACCTGTACTTCGAGCCGAAATGGTCAGGGTCCGATGATGAGCTGACTGATCGGCTGGAGGCCGAGCTGATCGAGGCACTGGAACTGCACATGGTGAGCGATGTCCCGGTCGGTGCATTTCTCAGTGGGGGCATGGACTCGACCCTGGTCGTCTCAATGCTGATGAAGCATGTTGCAAAGGAACCGATCCAGACGTTTACGATTGGCTTGCCCTATGGCCGCTATAACGAAGCGCCTTTTGCCAGGATGGTCGCGGACCAGTACGGGACCCGGCACCACGAACAGATCGTCACGCCGTCCCTGCTGAACTCATTGCCCGATATGGTCGATCATCTCGACGAGCCGTCAGATCCGCTGTCAATTTGTACCTATATGGTTGCGAAGATGGCCCGCCAGCACGTTAAAGTTGTGCTCGGAGGCGATGGCGGAGACGAGTTGTTCGGTGGCTACGACCGTTACTACGGCTACGAGTATGCCGGGTACTATGCCCTGATCCCGAGGTTTATCCGGCGTTACGGCATGGGTGCGATACTCGGGATGATCCCCGACGGAGGCTGGTACAAAAGCAAGGCCCATCAGATAAAATGGTTGCACTCGCTGTCGTTCATGAAGGGGAGTCGCCGCTACTCGCGAAGCCTGAGCTACTTTTACTTCGGTCCGGACTGGCGGCAGGAACTCTATGGTGCCCGCATGATGCAGGCGGTAGACGGCTTTGAGCCGGAGGAGTCCATCTGGGAAGCCTTTGATGCGGCGCATGCCTCGAACCCGCTGGACAGGATGTTGAACGCCGACAGTTTTATACGCTTGCCGGACCATCCCGTCATGATATCGGACCGAATGACCATGGCGAATTCACTGGAAGTGCGCAGCCCTCTGATGGATCATAAAATAGCCGAATTTTCGGCGCGCTTGCCGGTGCGCATGAAGGTCCGGGGGCGGACGCTACGCTATATCCAGAAACGCCTGCTTGAACGGTATTTGCCCAGGGATGTGCTGGAAAGGCCGAAGCAGGGGTTCTCGTCGGCACTTCCCTACATGCTTGCTGACGAGTACAGGCAATTATTCAAATGTTTTCTGGAACACTCGGAGCTTGCAAACGACGAATTATTGCAGCAAACAGCGATAGACAGATTGCTTGCGGAACATCTGTCCGGGAAGAAGGATAACGGCAACCGCTTGTGGCTTCTGCTGAACAGCGAGGTCTGGTACCGGATGTATATCAAGGGCCAGACCAAAGATGCACTGTATGGCACAATTCACGGTGCGCATTAATGTACGGGAGATGTATATTCGCCCGCCAGACCCCCCGGCGTTGGCGAAATACGCTGAACAGACGGCTGAATGGCTGGTGCGGTATTCATGAATGACGAAAAGCAGATAAAGGCGTCGCTGGCGGCGGCCGGCGGCTACGCCGAGGTGCGGGAACTCTGCAAGATGGTGCACTTCCCGACCCTGGGCACGTCCCTGACCCGTAAGTTCCTGCGGGCTTTCCGGAAGTTCGGGACAGACGAGTCTGTCCGCCCGGTGCGGATCGCCTATCTCGGGAATATGACCTTCGAGCCGCTGCCTGACTATGTCGAGGTTGTCGGGCACAGTCGCGGACTGCTGGCAAGGCCCTATATTGGCGGTTATGACCAGTATATGCAGGAACTGATCAGCAACGTCTCCGGCCTGTCGGAATTCCGTCCGGATTTTATTGTGCTGAACCTGTTGTTGCGCGAGCTGGTTCCGGACGCTGTGCTCGGTTTCCCGGGGATGTCTTCGGAGCAGCGAAAAGAGGCGCTCTGTCGCGTTCTTGATACGGTATCCGAATGCGTGAAGCTGGCGATGCGCAAACACGACGCGACGATTCTTGTGTCGAATTTTCCCGCACCGCCGCACTACCACTTCGGGATAGCCGATCACAAGCAGGCGTATCCGGAGAGCCTGTTTTATGCCGAGTTGAATGCCGGGCTCCACGAATTCGTAAAAGGAGAGCCGCGTATCCATTTGCTCGACATGGAAAGATTAAGCGCGTTGCACGGGAAAAGTCGTGCTTTCGATGAAAAACTCTATTACCTGGCGAAGGTGCCGTGGCAGGAGGAGTTTTACCCCCTGGTCGCCGACCAGATTATTCGCCACGTCGAGGCGGCGCTGGGTCTGAGCAGAAAATGTCTGGTGCTCGATCTCGATAATACGCTCTGGGGCGGGGTGCTGGGTGAAGTCGGGCCGCACGGCGTCAAGGTGGGACACGGGGATGGTGAAAGTGAAGCCTTCCACGACTTTCAACGAAAGATTGTTTCCCTGAAAGAGCGTGGAATTATATTGGCGGCCTGTAGCAAGAACAATCTGGCGGACGTGCAGGAGTTGTTCGAGCAACGCACGGATATGCCGCTGAAGTTCAGTGACTTCTCTGCATACGAAATAAACTGGGACATGAAACACACCAATCTCGAACGTCTGGCAAAAACGCTGAATATTGGCCTGGACAGCCTGGTGTTCATCGATGACAACCCGGCGGAATGCGAGTTGATTCGACAGATGTTGCCGCAGGTCAACACTGTCCAGTTACCACCCGACCCGTCCGCTTACCCGGCTGTACTCGATACCTTGCACGATTTTGAAAAGGTTGCGGTGGGGCGTGATGATCGCGAGAAGGCACGCCAGTATGCAGAAAATGCGACGCGCCATCGATATCAGGAAAATTTCAATGATCTGGAGTCGTACCTGGAAAGTCTGCAAACGACGATCACTATAAAGAAAGGCGGGGAGGAGGAAAAACTCCGTATTCATCAGTTGTTTAGCAAAACAAACCAGTTCAATCTGACAACGAGGCGCTATTCGCTGGCGGAGATTGAGAAATACCTGCAGGACCATCACCACGACCTCTATACCGTCCAGGCAGAGGATCGTTTTGGCGATTTAGGTATCATCGGGCTCTGCCTGGTCGATAATGCCCGGGATGACGATGTCTTCATCGACAGTTTTATACTGAGTTGCCGGGCGATGGGGCGAGGGATCGAGTCGGCGGTGATGAACTTCCTCAAGGGAAAATATCTGCAAGAGGGCGGGCGGAACTGCCTGCGCGCGCAATACATTCCGACCAACAAGAACAAGCCGGCCCGGAACTTTTATCCTGACCAGGGTTTCAGGGTGGAACGGGAAGCGTCCGACGGCGAAACATTTTTCACACTTGCGGCGGTCGAGTCATCAATGAAAGACTGCCACTGGATTCAGGTAAAGGAACAGGTTCCGGCATGAATGAAGAGGCATTGAAAGAGATACTGAGTGACATTTTTGATATCGACGAGGAAGAGGTCACCCCGGGGATATCGAACGAGACGGTTGGCAACTGGGATTCACTGAATCACCTGCGGCTCGTTTCCGCGCTCGAACGCGAATTCGGGGTAAGTCTTACGATGGAAGAAATCAATTCCATGACGAGTTACGAAAAGATTGTCGAATTCGTCGGTGCTCACCTTGAGGGGTGAGTAAGAGGCGGAACCGCACAGGCAGGTCGAGGGAACAATACCTTGAAAGAAATTGACAAGAAAAAGAATATCAGAAATATTCTTATGGAGCCGGGCGGGTCGGCGGTCGACAAGTATCGTATGCTGACGGTCGGCGATGTCAGTACGCCGAAGTTTATCGCCTATGAATTGCTTACCTGGATGCTGGGTGCCCGCTCCGGGGCGCTGGGCATTCTACTGAGAAGGAAGCTCTACAAAAGCCTGTTTAAACGCGTCGGCCGTAACGTAATTATAGGTCGTAACTGTACCTTCAGGCATCCTTCGAAGATCTCGCTTGGCGATAATGTCGTTATCGATGATAACTGCGTCGTCGACGCCAGGGGGACGGTAGACAAGGGCATCGTCATTGGCGACGGTGTGTTGATCAGTCGAAACTGCGCCATACAGTCCAAGGGCGGTGACATCGAGATCGGCGCGGGTGTCAACATCGGCGCCGACAGCCAATTTGTGTCCTGGCAGGGGATCATAATTGGCGAAGGGGCCGCGATCGCCGGCGGTTGCTACATCAGTGCAGGCACCTACAAGATGGACGATTTCTCGTCACCCATTTCCCAACGCCAGCCTTATTCTGCGGGGCCGGTGGTGATCGGCAAAAACGCCTGGATCGCAACGCGGGCCACGATACTCGATGCGGTGGAGATCGGCGAGAATGCCGTAATATCGGCCGGCGCCGTCGTCAGCAGTAATATCAAGCCCAGGGCGGTGGCGCATGGAAACCCGGCAAAAGTCGTCTTCCAGGGGCGTTGAGCAGCGATGGCGATCGTGGTGACAGGTCGCGCCATACAACGCCGGGTGTCGTGTCGGAGACCTGCGGTGTTCCCGGTGTTCGTGGCGTGAAAACATATATCAAGGCTATTGTCAGCATCCTGCTTATCGGGGTGTTGCTCTATAACGTCAGGTGGGAGACACTGCTCGCCTACCTGGACTCCCTGAGTGGCACGGCGGCTGCAATCGTGTTTCTGGTATTCACCGTGCAGTTTCCCATCAGTGCATTGAAATGGAAAAAAGCCCTGCAGATTCACGGCCTGGACTACCCGTTTGCTTTTCTGCAGAAAGTATTGTGTATCGGGTTCTTCTTCAATAACTTTCTTCCAACCTCCATCGGTGGCGACGCGTACCGGATCGTCAAGACCATGCCAACGGAAGGATTCAGGTCGCGGGCGGTGTCTGCCGTGCTGGTGGAGCGGATTATCGGTTTTGCCGCATTGCTGTTGCTTGGTTTTGTCGGCGGGATTGTTACATTGCTGGATGAGCCGCTGCCGATCGTCATCTATTACGTGTCGATCTGTATTGCCGGTGGCGTGGCGATGCTCGTCCTGTACCTGCTCGCCCGAACGGGAATGTTCTCTGGTCTGAAGGCGCGAATCCGGCGTATCGAGAAACTGGAAATGCTGCGGCACAATGTCAGGCTGATCAGGCAAAATCCGGCCGCGCTGGTGAACATATTTACAATTTCGTTGCTGTTCCAGGCGCTCGCAGTGGTCGCTATCGGCGTGTTGTTTGAGGCAATGGGTGCGGACGCCGGCTATGCGAAGTATGCGCTGATTGCCGCTATTGTCGGCCTTGCTGCAATCATACCGCTGTCGATAAACGGGATCGGGGTTGTCGAAGGTGCGTTTGCGGTTTCCGCCATACAACTCGGCATGGATTACAACCAGGCGGTCATCGTCGGTTTTTTACTCCGCATTCTTGTGGTTCCGCTCAGCCTGATCTGTGGTTTGATCTATATTCTGGAGGATCGTTTTGCGGCCAGGGCATGATCCCGACCGTACACTGGTGTCGGCGTACGAGGTGGCGGAATAAACAGCATGGAATACCTTTTTTACCTGTCTGCATTGCTCAGCGTCTACAGTTACTTCCTGTATCCGCTGATCCTCATGGCGATCCCGCCGCGCTCATCGGGCGATGTCGGTCGCCGGGACGACACGGTCCTGCCTCGACTCAGCCTTATCATTACCGCACATAACGAGGAAAAACGCATAGCGGAAAAAATCGGCAACTCCCTGCAACTGGATTATCCGCGCGAACTTCTTGAAATAATTGTCGCCTCGGACTGTTCGACGGATGCGACCGACAGCATTGTGGAGTCCTTTCGCGACAGGGGGGTTCGACTGGTGCGGGCGGACCAGCGCAAGGGCAAGGAATATGCACAACTTTGTGCGGTTCAGGCGTCTACGGGGGGTATCCTTGTGTTTTCCGACGTGGCCACCCGGATTCCGGAAAACGCGCTGCATATTCTGGTTCGCGCCTTTGATGATCCAACCGTTGGTGCGCTATCGAGCGAAGACCGGTTTGTGAGCAACGACGGACAGGTGGTCGGTGAAGGTGCGTACGTCAGGTACGAGATGTGGCTGCGGCGACTGGAATCCAGGCGCGCCGGTCTCGTGGGCCTGAGCGGTTCGTTTTTCGCCGCACGCAGAGAGGTTTGTGGAGAGTGGGATATCTATTCCCCCAGCGATTTCAACACCGCGCTCAACTGTGCAAAGCTGGGTATGGTAGCGATCTCCTGCCCGGAAATGGTGGGGATTTACAAAGACGTCAAGGATCCCGGGCTGGAATACCGGCGCAAGATTCGAACCGTAATCAGAGGGATCACGGCGATCGCACGACACCCGGAGGTGCTGAATCCGTTTCGGCTGGGGCTGTTTGCCTTTCAGGTCTGGAGCCACAAGATCATGCGCTGGGGTGTGCCCTGGTTTATGGCGATGTTTGCGGTCGCAACGCTCATGCTGCAGGGGCAGGGCACAATCTTTACCCTGGCACTGATTGCACAGGCGCTGTTTTATGCGCTGGCGCTGGCTGGCTGGGTCTCTGCGAGGATGCGGGCAAACGCGATTGTAAGACTCGTGTTTTTCTTCGTTCAGACCAATCTGGCGCTCGCGCAGGCGACGCTTTCGTTCCTGTCCGGGACACGTATGACGGTGTGGACACCGACAAGGCGCTAGATGTTTTATCAATTGCCCCCGGTTGGTAACCCGATTTGTCTCGACCCCTCCGCAGAAGAGGATGTGACCCTTGAATCGGTGGCCCATCCCTACCAGCCACATTATTTTGCGTCCGGGACCGCGGCGCTCGCTGCCGCGGTGTCTGTCGCCATTAAAAAAAAGGCAGCCACTAATCCCGAGGTACTGATCCCCGCGTACGGTTGCCCGGACCTGGTCAGCGCAGTGGTCCATGCGGGCGCCAGGCCGGTGCTGGTCGATCTGGAACCCGACCGACCCTGGATGGACGCGAATGAGCTGTCAGCACGCCTGACGCCGGATACTGTCGCGATTGTCGCTGCCAGTCTATGCGGTGTCCCGGAGAAAATGGATCGCCTGCGGTCGATTACCGGGGAGCGGAGGGTGGTTCTCATCGAAGACAGCGCACAAGCGTTTCCCGGCGGGCAGGAACGGCGGTTGTGGAGTGGCGACCTGGTGGTTTTGAGCTTTGGGCGGGGTAAGCCCGTCAGTCTGCTGGGCGGCGGTGCCGTGCTGGCCCGGGACAGTGCGTTGGGTTCATTACTCCCGGAACCGGCCGGGCTCTCCGGTGGAGGGCGCCACGAACTTTCATTCAGGATCAAGGCCAGCCTCTATAACAGAATGATCCGGCCGGGCTGGTACTGGATCCCGCGGGGGATGCCGTTCCTGCACCTCGGGGAAACGCGCTACCACCCGCTCGCTGCCATTGAGGGAATGGACCGGCTCCGCTTGTCGCTGTTGCCAGCGAATATTGCCCGCTATCAGAAACATGATGCCGCGGTTCAACGGTTGCTGGGCGGGATGCTGGAGCCGATGGCCGGTCGTCTTGTCGACCTGCCGAGCGTATGCGGGGTCCCGGACGAACGACGGTTGCTGCGTTATCCACTGCTGCTCGATGCTGAAAAGCGGAACTCCGTGTTACGGGATTTCATGGCGCAGGGCCTGGGCGCATCAACGCTGTATCCGGCGATATTGCCCGGAATCCCGGGCTTGCAGGAACTGCCTGGCGGGCAGCGAGCTTTCCCCCGCGCAGAAGCGTTTGCAAAGCGTATACTGACGCTGCCGACGCACGTTGGGGTGCGTCATAAGGATATTTCCAGGATGCAAGGCATCCTGGAACGCCTGTTATAGGCGGCCGCGTTGCGTTAAAGCGCCTGTGGTTGAGCTAATCGAGAATAATTATGCTAACATTTCATTCCAAAGTGTATGGGTATCAAGGTGTTATCGCGCCGCCCAGTCATTGTGACCAGAAAATCCGGGGGTGGAAGGAACAATGAAGTCCTATTTCAGATTGCTGTTGACCGGTTTCTTTTTCGTTGTGCTGGCGGGTTGTGCCGGCCAGCCAAACTTGCCTGCCCAGCCCGCTGCCGGTGCCGGGGCTGGCCCCAGCGTACTGGTGGAATCGTACAGGATGGGAGTGGGTGACCAGCTGAGAATCAATGTCTGGAAAAACCCCGAACTGTCGGTTGACGAACCGATCCGACCGGATGGAAAAATATCAATGCCGTTGATCGGCGACGTGGTGGCAGCCGGAAAAGAACCCGAACAGCTGGCGGAAGATATCCGCACCGCCTTGCTCGACTATGTGAGAAACCCGAACGTGACAGTCATTCTGGTCAACCTCACGGGCCATGAATTTCTGTCGCGAATCCGTGTTACCGGATCGGTTAACAATAATATCTCGATACCCTACCGCCAGGGTATGACGGTACTGGATGCTGTTCTGGAAGCCGGGAGCGTCACCCTCTACGCGGACGGTAATCGTACGAAACTCCACCGGCGTGCCGGTGGGGCGGCTCAATCCTATGATATCCGCTTGAAGGATATGATGGAGGACGGAGATATGTCGACGAATATTCTCCTGATGCCCGGGGATGTCATAACGGTGCCGGAGCGGTTGTTTTAATAACCAGTCGATTTCAGCGACGGAGAGCGAGTGATGAACAAGAATCAAGCAAGGCACCTGTGGTTGAGTGTTCTTCCCGGATTGCTTCTATGCAGCACTCCAGCACGCGCACTGGTTTTCGAGCCCGGTGTCGGTGCGGGCTTGCGATACACCGACAACGCGGCCCTGGATCCGGATAATGAGAAAAGTGACCTCGTCGCGATTGGTAACGTGGGAGCCCGCATCGAGCAAAACAGCGGTTTTTTTTCCGCCAATGCGGCGGCCTCGCTGAGATATGAAAACTACACCGACAACACCTTTGACGATAAGTACTATTTTAACCTGGGGGCGGGGGCTGACTGGGCTGCCGTCAGGGAGCGGCTGAATGTCTATGCACGCAACAACTTCAGCCAGAGAGCTGTCAATTCCATCGATGCGGATACGCCCCGAAATTCCCAGGACACCAATGTGTTTACCACTGGCCCGAGTTTTACCTTTCCGATATCGGGTCGGCAGACGTTGCTCATCAACCCGGAATACAGGAATTTCTATTACGAGGAATCGGACACCGATAACCAGGTGTATGCGCTCAACGCGGTATGGAGCTACCAGTTGTACCCGGAAACATCGTTAAGCCTGAATGGAACCGTGTCGAAGACCGTTTATGATGACGAGGACAGGAATCCGAACTTTACGATCAACAGAATTCATGTCGGGATGTCGGGCAGTCGGGGCCGGTCAGAATATACCCTGAATCTCGGCGCGACACGCATCAAGCGGGACGTGTTCGGGGATAACAACGGCTTTACCGGCAGCCTGAACTGGATGACGCAGTTGACGGGTTTCTCGAAGGTTAATTTATATCTGGCCTCGGAACTCAGGAGTTCCAGCAGCGGTTTGTTGAATTCGATAAACAACCCTAGCCAGGGCGACTTTTCCAACGAACAGATATCCGGTGATGTGGTTCAGAACGATATTCTGCGGGTGGAGTATTCAAGAGATTCGGCGACACTGGCTACCAGTCTCTGGGTGGAATGGCGCAACCAGGACTACAAGGAATCACCGGACGACCGCAAAGTCAGGGAAATCGGGGTCTCGTTGAAATATGTCGTTACACCGCTGATCATTGCCAAGGCCTACGGAGAATACAACGGTACCAGGAATACGGTCACGGACAGGGATGATGACAGATACAGCGTAGGTGGCGGAATCACCTATAACCTGTCGCGCAAACTGAAAGGCCTGGTCGATGTTCGCTACCGGAACAAGGACAGTAACATCAGGACGGTCGAGTACAGTGAAACAAGCGTGCTGTTCAGCCTGGTTTACGGATTCTCCACGATTGCACACACATCGACCCGGTAAGTCTGGTATTTGCCGTATTCTTCCTGCGCGTTCGCGCACTGCCTGCCTGCTCCCCCCACTACGGTGGGGGAGCGCAAACTATGTGATGACGTTCACATTATCCCTGTGAGCGTTGTCACGAAGAGAATATTGCCGCAACCCGCTAAATAGTTACAGATCGCGAACGTTTACACCGGTTCGCCAAGAGTCACTATTTTGCAAGGAACGGCACATGCTCCAGTGGACCACCCCGGCTTTAACAGCATTCCTGGCAAGGCACTTACTACTTCGTTGTGATAGTAACCTATACCGCAGGTCGGGAGCGTCTTTACTCAAAGCCCATCCGTCGTCGTGTAGGTCTATAGGCGACATATATAAAGCACATCTCATCAGTCAGTTAGCACCTTCCTGTAAGTCCTCCGTCGTTTTTTGCAGACATAAAGTCCGGGGTTCGCTTCGTGCAGTGCCTCTGTTTTCCATCCCTGAAACATTAACCATTGTAAAAACGGACACTTGCCGGTCATGGAACGGATCTTGATACGGCTAGGGCAAACCTTGATATCGCACAGCCTGTTGGCTGCGTTGTTTCAGGGGTTAACAAGTCCTGTTGACCTGTTGGTGAAAGGGGTGCGAAGGAGATTAATTTTTTGCTTCGCGTGTTTGTTCTGTGGACTGCGTCAATCACAAACCGTGATGCGCACAACAGACTCAACGTCCCATTGACAGTGATACTCGACACACGGTTTTGAGTCGTGGCCACGGTTGGCTACGGGCAATTCGCAATACACTTGTTGGATGTGATTCGATGAAAATTATTTCTTCTTTTAGCGCTAAAGTTTTCCGCCGGGTTGTCGTACCCCTTTTGTTGTTGTCGTTAGCTGCCTGTGGCGGCGGCGGGTCCGGTGACAACGGTGGCTCTGCTGCTCCCGCTTCACAGGGGAGTGTGATCACCGGCAGCGTGGGTGATGGTCCCGTCGTTGGTGCCACTGTCAATATCTATGGCAGGGACGGAAATCTTCTTCAAACCGAACGCAGTGACAGCGCGGCAAAATACTCGGCTGTCATAAAGGCCGATGCGGATGCCTACCCGCTGACGATAGAGGCGGTTGGCGGTACTGACCTGGTTACCAATCGGGCACCCGATTTCACATTGAGGTCGGTTGTTCGATCCAGCACCGAAAAAGACGTCAACATAAATCCCTACACAACGTTTATCGTTTCCATGGCGGAGGGGATGCCCGGCGGGTTGATGGAAACAAATCTTGAACGTGCGCGTACGGTCGTTCTTGATCAGCTTAACTTTGGCCTGAACACGGCTGTCTTCCCCGACCCGATCAGCACAATGGTGACCGACGACAATATCGCCGTGGTCGTGAAGTCCAGTGAAGCGCTTGGCGAAATGATACGCCGCGCTCGAGACAATCTGATTGCCGCAGGTTATGCCATGGATGGCGACGATGTTGTAAATGCGCTATCGGCGGATATCTCGGATGGCGTGCTGGATGGTCAGGGTGGGCCGCTGGCCGATAGCCGGATCGCAGCCATCTCGGTGCTTTCTTCAGCACAGGTGCTGGTAGAATCTCTCGGCAATAACCTCAAGGTGGATGGTACGCGGGTGACGCAAACACTGGATCGTGTTATTCAGTCGGTACGGCCCTCGGTTTCCGCGGCCACTCTCACGCACAGTGTTTCGGTTAATCGCGATATGCTTGAACAGGCACGGCTTTCCGTTGCAGCTGCGCGGGCTTTGTTGCCTGGTAGTGGTATGACGACCGTCGCGGCGGCACTGGATGCTATTCAGGAAGGTGATTCTCCGGATGACGTGGCACTGGTTCTGTCCGGGAACAGCTCCGCTATTATCGGCGGAACAATTTCCTTTGCGCTGTCTGCAACCGACACCCAGCTCGAACGGGCAAACGAGATAGTTCGCGCAGGAGATCCGGGCGCGGTAAATGCCGGTACAGGTGGCTCCGGTACAGGGGGGTCCAGTACAGGGGGGTCCAGTACAGGTGGTTCCAGTACAGGTGGTTCCAGTACAGGTGGTTCCAGTACAGGTGGTTCCGGTACGGGTGGCTCGGCAGGCAACGGTGGTTCTACGAACCAGCCCCCCGCAATTTCTGGAACCCCCGGATCAAGCGTGGTGTCCGGCCAGGCATACAGCTTCAGGCCGACTGCAACGGATGCTGACGGTGACGCGCTTGTGTTCGCGATCAAGAACCGTCCGGGCTGGGCCAGTTTTAATGCCGGCACGGGCCGGTTGTCCGGAAGCCCGGCTGACAGCGATGCGGGAAGTTACAACAATATCGTGATCAGCGTGACGGATGGAACAGCGAGCCGCAGTCTGGCTGCATTCTCCATTACAGTCACTGTGCCGATTCCGCCAAACAGCGCACCGACCATAAGTGGGTCGCCGGCTACCAGTGTGGACGAAGGAGCGTCATACCTGTTCCGGCCATCTGCGAACGATGTGGACGGTGATAGCCTGACTTTCAGTATCCAGAACCGGCCTTCGTGGGCGAGTTTTGACAGCAGCACGGGTCGGTTGTCGGGTACGCCCGGAGCCGCTGACGTCGGTACCTACAGCAATATCAAGATCTCGGTATCGGACGGCCTGGCATCGGTGTCGCTGGCAGCCTTTAGTCTGGCTGTGAACAGTGTGGCGGCACCTGCGACGGGTTCGATTTCCCTTACCTGGAGTGCACCGGTGGCGCGTGCCGACGGCGCGGCACTGGCAGTCAGTGAGCTCGACGGCTACACCATTCATTACGGTACAAAAGTCGGGGTCTATCCCAACTCGCTGGATATTGCCGATCCCTCTACCACCTCTGCAACAATAACGGATTTGCCGCTTGGCACCTATTACATCGTTGTCACCGCGCGTGATACCGGTGGTCGGGAAAGCGGCTATTCCAATGTGGCAACAAAACTTGCCCGGTAGATCAGGGTAAGCTCCTGTTACCGGCCGGCGTCTGCGGACGCCGGCTTTTTTATGTCGGAATACCAGCATCCGGGCGCGGTAATTCCGTCAACTCCCCGAATCTGCGTATAATGCACGCAACATTATCAGGTTTCCGGAAAACGGTCAGTTGCAGAATTATGAGTGAAGAACAGACGAATAGTGGTGTTGTCGATGCCATAGCGGCTATCGACCAGAGCGAGTCGATAAAGGAAATACAGGAAGCGCTGTTAGCCGCCAGAAAGCATTTAAAATCGACCCGGGAAGATGCCAGTCCGGTCGATCGCGCCAGAGCCCTGCTGGATGTAGCGGAGCCCCTGGTGGGGCTGGGGCAGGGCGCGGAGGCATGGATCAATGCCCGCGAGGCGTTTTCGGTGTTTGTCGATTACGAACACTGGCAGGATGCTGTCGAAGCCGCAGAAGTTCTCTACCAGTGTGAGCAGCCGGATTCCATTGTGGCGCTGGCGCAGGGTATCTGGCTTGCCGTCACCTACCCTGTCAAGGCGCAAAGCACGGTCACCCTGTTAAACGCGATCATCGATGAAACTCCCGATGACTCGGGCGGTGCGGCAGTGGCTGCCATGGCTGCACACTACATTGCAGACCTGCGTACCGAAGGCGAGGAAAAAACCAATCTCACATTCCTGACCACCCAGATGATCGCGCGTGTGGCCAAGCGTCATCGCGGCATCGAGGACCAGGAGACCCTGGACGTCTGGATCGATATGCTGGAGCTTAACGATGTCCCCGAACTGTTTAAAAGGCTGGCCACGATTATTGACGTGCTGGTCGGTGACAAATGGTGGTTTGACCGCGATGCGCTGCGGGCAAAACTGCCTGTGAACTAGATGATGTCTGTTGAGTCGGAGCGGGATAGTGGATTTGTTTTTGTCGACACCCCATCGGCGCTGGAGGGCTTCTGTCGCACTGTAAAGGATGCCCCCTGGCTGGCCGTTGACACGGAATTCCTGCGGGAAAAGACCTATTACCCTAAACTGTGCCTGATACAGGTTGGTGTGCCAGGACATATCGCCTGCATCGACCCGCTGGCAATTGATGATTTGTCGCCCTTGTTCGATATTCTTTATGACCGCGATATCGTCAAGGTATTTCATGCCTGTTCCCAGGATCTGGAAATATTTGCGCATATCAGGGGCGAAGTTCCCGGCCCGATATTCGATACCCAGCTTGCCGCGCCGCTGCTGGGCTTGCCCGAACAAATGGGATATGCCAATTTCGTCAGGGAAATACTCGGTGTTTCCCTGGACAAGGCGCAGACGCGTACTGACTGGTCGAGGCGGCCACTGGATCAGGCGCAGCTTCGCTACGCAGCAGATGATGTACGCTATCTGGCCGAAATTTTCCCCCGCGTCACAGCAAGCCTGGAAAGTGCGGGCAGGCTGGAGTGGCTGAGCGAAGAACTGGATGCCTGTGAAGATATCGAGCGCTATGTGCATGGGCCGGAAACGGCCTGGCACCGTATCAAGGGACTGGAAAAACTGAAGCCACGGGCGTTGTCCGTTCTGCAGTTGCTGGCCGGCTGGCGCGAAACAACGGCCCAGGAAAAGAACCTGCCCAGAACCTGGGTGCTCAAGGATGATGTGATGATCGATATTGCCCGCATGGCACCTGACGATACCGGCAAGCTGGAGAAGATTCGTAATCTGCCGGTCAGGACAATCGAAAGATACGGCCGCAGGATCATCGATCTGGTCAACACCGGGCTGCAGCGCCAGCCGGAGCCGCTGCCGCCGTGGAAGAAGCGCCAGAAACCGGATGTCAGGCACGAAGCGCTGGCCGACGTGCTCCA
Source organism: uncultured Thiohalobacter sp. (assembly GCA_964433205.1). GTDB lineage: Bacteria > Pseudomonadota > Gammaproteobacteria > DSM-19610 > DSM-19610 > Thiogranum. The sequence continues at coordinate 22,200 of CAYSRA010000017.1, forward strand.
GGCCTACCTGCGGTTGCAGGCAGAGGCGTTCAGAATTAACAGCGCCGTGCTGGCCAGCCGCAAGGACCTGATCGCAATGGTGGCGGGGGACGAGGATATTCCGCTGCTGCACGGCTGGCGCAGGAAAATGGTCGGTTCCGATCTGCTGGCACTTCGGGACGGACAAATGGCAATTTCAATTAAGGATGGAAAGCTCGTGGTCTCCGCGGCTTCCGGTTCATGAATCTGCAGCAAGAGGGGTAATTATGTCATCGGAAATCGACGATCTGACAGTGCAGTATGAAGAAGATGGCCTGGTGACGGTCAAGGAACTGGACAAGAAGGTGCTGACCAAGGGCGCCTGGTCCACGATTATCTACCGCTACCAGGACTGGGACCGCCGCAAGGAAGAGTACAGCAAGGACAAGTACACCATTCGCCGCTACCAGAAGCGCAACGGCCAGTACCAGCAGAAGTCCAAGTTCAATATCTCCAGCCCTGACCAGGCGCGCGCCATTATTGAAGCGCTGCAGGGCTGGATGGAAGACTGAGCCTCAGCGACGAATGCCATAGCCGGTGTTCAGCAGGTACAGGGCATAGCTGTACAGTGCCACGATAAACGCGCCGATAATCGCGTAGGATGCGCCCAGGGTAATGTCCGAGACGCCGAGAAAGCCGAAGCGGAACGCGTTCACCATATAGAGTATGGGGTTCAGTTTCGAAACGCCCTGCCAGAAGTCCGGGAGCATGTTGATGGTGTAGAACACGCCGCCGAGATAGGTCAGCGGCGTCAGCACAAATGTCGGCACAATCGAGATGTCGTCGAAACTCTTCGCAAACACCCCGTTGATCAACCCCGCCAGCGCAAACACGGCCGAGGTCAGCACCACGATGGTGATGATGACCATCAGGTTGCGAACCTCCAGGTCGGTAAACAGCATCGATACCAGCGTAACCGCGAGGCCCACGGTCAGTCCGCGGGCGATGCCGCCGGTGATGAAACCGAGAATGATCAGGTAATTGGGCAGCGGTGACACCAGCATCTCCTCGATGTGGTGGTGGAACTTGCAGCCGTAGAACGATGACACCACGTTGGCGTAGGAGTTATTGATGACCGCCATCATAATCAGCCCCGGTACGATATAGTCAATGTAGCGGAAGCCGTCCATGTCACCGATCTGCGAGCCGATCAGGTTGCCGAAGATCACAAAATACAGCGACATGGTGATCACTGGCGGGATGATGGTTTGCACCCAGATGCGCGCAAAGCGCAGGATCTCCTTGATCAGGATAGTCTCGAACGCGACGTACTGTTCTTTCAGCGTCATGCCGCTGTTTCCCGATTTGTCATGTTGATGAACAGCTGCTCCAGACGGTTGGTCTTGTTGCGCATGCTCAACACCTCGATACCGTGTTCCGTTAGCGCCTGGAACAGGAAATTGATGCTGTCGTCGCGCGAAATGGCAGCTTCCAGCGTGGTTTCATCCACCTGGTGCAGGCAGTCGGGGAGGGTTGGCGGCAGGTGTTTGAGCGGCTTCCTGAGGTCGAGTATGAAAATCTCGCAATCCAGCTTGGTCAGCAGCTGTTTCATGCTGGCCTGTTCGATCAGGCAGCCCTTGTCGATGATAGCGATGTTACGGCACAGGTTCTCGGCTTCTTCCAGGTAGTGGGTGGTGAGGATGATGGTCGTGCCACTGGCGTTCAGTTCGCGCAGGTACGCCCACATCGAACGGCGGATTTCGATGTCGACACCGGCTGTCGGCTCGTCGAGGATGAGCAGGCGCGGTCGGTGTACCAGCGCCCGCGCGATCATCAGGCGGCGCTTCATGCCGCCGGACAGGTCGCGTGCCTGGCTGCGCCGCTTGTCCCACAGGCCCAGCTGTTTCAGGTACTGTTCGGCGCGTTCAAAACCGATACGGCGCGGGATGCCGAAATACCCTGCCTGATTGACGAGAATTTCCTCCACCGGCTCGAACACGTTGAAGTTGAACTCCTGCGGCACCAGCCCGATCTGGCGCTTGGCGGCGGAAAAATTCTCGTCGATGTCGTAATCGAACACCCTCACGCGGCCCGCGGTCTTGGTGATCAGGGAACTGATAATGCCAATGGTGGTGGACTTGCCGGCGCCGTTCGAACCCAGCAGGGCAAAGAAATCGCCTTCCTCGACCGACAGGCTCACACCCTTCAGCGCTTCGAAGCCGTTGCTGTAGACTTTCCTCAGGTTTTCGATGGTCAGCGCGTAAGCCATAATTCTATTGGAATATCAAAAACTTTAAGCGGCGCATTCTAGCACACGGCGGATAAGATGCCGGTGCTTGCGGGGTGTTTTGCCGGCCGCGCGGTCACCAAAAGATCATTTTATCCGGCGCGCCATTTTCATTAGAATATTAGAACTGTTTTATTCACTGCCAGCGGGAGCTTTCATGTCGAAAGACCGGGTTTTCAAGCCACTCAACATCGCCATACTTACGGTGTCAGACACACGCACCGAGGACAACGACACCTCCGGGAAAACCCTCGCGGACCGCCTGGCCGGGGCCGGACATCAGCTGGCGGACAAGCGCATCGTCAAGGACGATATGTACCAGCTGCGCGCGGTGGTGTCGGGCTGGATTGCCGACCCCGCCGTGGATGTGGTTATTTCCACCGGCGGCACCGGTATCACCGGGCGCGACGGCACGCCTGAAGCCGTTGAGATACTGCTCGACAAGAAACTCGACGGCTTCGGCGAGATATTCCGTATGCTCTCGTGGGAAGAGATCCACACCTCGACCATCCAGTCGCGGGCGCTCGGCGGCGTTGCCAACGGCACACTGATCTTCTGCGTGCCGGGTTCCAGCGGTGCCTGCCGCACCGCCTGGGACAAGCTGCTGGAACCCCAGCTGGATTACCGCACCCGTCCGTGCAACTTCGTCGAACTGATCCCGAGGCTACTGGAAACCTGATGGCCGACGTCTCGTCCTGGAAGGAGAGCATCCGCAAGCAGCGATCGTCGCTGTTCGAGTTATTGCTCAATCCGTTGCGCAAAGTGGCCGTGGAGTGTCAGAAGGCCTGGCCGGATCGTGAGGCGTTGACCCGGGTATTGCTGGATAAGTTCGACAGCATTCCCTACTGTACTTATCTCTATGTCACCGACCTGAACGGCATTCAGGTATCCGACAACGTCGGGCGCGATGGTCGTATGCCGGAGCACTTTGGTCGTGATCGTTCGCCGCGTCCGTACATGAAGGAGGCACGTCCCGACCGCGATTTCGTGCTGTCAGAGGCCTACATCTCGTTGTCGGCGCATCGGCCGTCTATCACCGCGCTGCAGACGCTGTACCTGGATGGCGAGCCGGTGGGTTACCTGGGGGCGGATTTCGACCTGCGTGACTTGCCGACGCAGGGCGACCTGTATGTCGAGCCGGGTGAATGGCAGCAGATCAAGGGCGATCCGGCAATTCGCGGGACGGTATTTCAGCAGACGCGCGTCGACAGCGTGTTCGACACCCACGTCGACCAGGCGCTGGCGATACTCGAAGAGTTGATTGTGGAGCGGGGGATGTTTCAGGGGGTGATCCATTTCTCCAGCAGCCGGGTGACGGTGTGGGTGGTCGATGACCCCTACCGCTACCGCATTTTGCAGGCCGATGCGCTGTCAGACCCGGATATCTGCCTGGCCTATCCGCGCCGGCCGTATCCGGAAGACGCGGAAATCCCGGCCGACAAGATCGGCTCCATCCTGCGCGGACTGAAAGCACTGCGTTTTGCCGATGACACCATCTACCTGCGTTCCGCATCGATCAATATTTTCAACGGGCTGATCAGCCTGACCTTCTCGTGTGACGGTTCGCACTATATGCCGTACTACGAGTTTCTGGAAAAGGACGCGGGCTTCTGGTTCGGCGGAGACGCATAACCGGCCCGGAATCTCCGGGCCGGTGCGCCGTCGTTCAGGTTACTTGCTGTCGCTGGTCTGACGCGAGCGGGTAAACTCCTCGGCGTCCAGTTTGCCATCCTTGTTGGCGTCAACGCGGTCAAAGCTGACTTCCAGTGCCGAGAACGCACTGGCTTCCTGACGTGTAATGACACCGTCCTTGTTGGCATCGACATTTTCGAAAGTCGGCGCCTTGGACTCTTTGCTGGCCAGTGCTGCATTTTCCGCCTGGGCCAGGAAAGGGGTCGTGAGGCCGATGGCGGTGATAATGATCAGTTTTTTCATGTTGTTGCTCCTCAGGTTAGGTTCATCCTGGCTCGGAGCAAGCTGCGTGCCATATATGAAAAGTTAAAAATAATACTATAAATTACATGTAGTAATGAAAGGTTTTAAAAGTAAAATATCGTATAGCAAGTGTGTTGCAAGCGTAGGCGTTTGACGACACATTGGGGCATGTACGAGCTAAGCGACTGAGCTGGCACGAATCAGGGTGTTGCCATCTGGCTACGTTGTCCCGGCACGCCTGCTGGACGTTTGCCGGAAGCTGACTAAAGTTATAAGTGTGTCATGCAAGACCGGTTTTTTATTGTGGTTTGGAGGGTTACCATGCATACGATCTATATACATATCGACGAAAATCTGGACGAACAGCAGCAGATGGTACTGAAGGATGACCTTGAGCACATGGAGGCGGTGAGTGATGTAGAGGTCAATGCGCGTTTGCCGCACGACATGCTGGTCGAATACGAGGAAACGCGCATTACGCCGATGGCGATTCTGCGTGAGTTGCATCGCTGCGGTGTGCACGGCGATATTATGTCGTGCTGAAAAAAGCCCGCCCCGGGTGCGCGAGGTCACCCGGGGAAATAGCTGGCCTGTTGCCGGGGATCTTATCCCTGGGCTGTTACGTTTGTTGCCTGTAGCCCCTTTGGACCCTGCTCGGTGTCAAAACTGACCGTCTGTCCTTCGGCCAGCGTTTTGAAACCATCCCCCTGAATCGACGAAAAGTGCACGAACACATCAGCACTGCCATCGGAAGGGGCGATAAAGCCGAAGCCTTTCGACTCGTTGAACCATTTAACCGTGCCTGTAGCCATTAACTGTAACCTCTGGTGGATCATCTAGAATAAAAACGCAGTGCCTTCACAGCCAAACACCCCGCAACCGACACCAATTCTAATAGTTATAAGCCGGGGCAGGCAAATTAATAACCGATTAACACGACAGTGCCGGATTTTTGCCGCGAGCTACTGCGCTTACTGGTGCTCCTCAAGCGAGTCAGCGGCGCGCGCGAATTCCGCGACAATTTCCTTTGCCGGCTGTATTTTCGTGATGCCCTCGACGCTCTTGCCGGCCTGAAAGAAGTCCTTGTAGCTGATGCCCTGCAGTGACGCACGCTTCAGTGACCAGATTGACTGCAGGCTGTATAGCAGGCGCATCCAGTGCTTTGTCTTCGGGTTGCGCAGCAGGCGTCGCGCCAGTGGCCCGGCGCGGGTGCCGATGCGTTCGACGTAGGGTGTGCGAATAACTGATACCGGTACGCCGGATATCTTGTCGGTTAGCACGATATCATCCTCGTGCGCCTTGAGGATGGCGCGCTTGTAGTCGTCGTGGACCTTGCATTCCTCACTGGCGATAAAGCGTGTGCCGAGCTGGGCGCCGGCGTATCCCATGCGCAGCACGTCGGCGAACTGGTCAGGGCTGCCGATGCCGCCGGCACAGATCAGCGGCTTGCTGAGCGGGGCAATGTCCTCCAGCAATTGTTGCGGCGATAGCGTGCCGGCGTGTCCGCCGGCGCGGTTGTTGACGCAGATAAATCCGTCGACACCGCTGGCCAGGGCTTTTTCCGCCCAGCGCCGTTCGGTGACATCGTGATAGACAATGGCCCCGGTTTCCGCCGCACGTTTCACCACCCGGTCGGGTTTTCCCAGCGCGGTGACGAAAAACCGGAATTGCTCTTCCAGCGCGATATCCAGCCATTCGTACACCCGCTTGAGGTAGCGTTCGGAACTGCGCTCGATGATCAGATTGATGCCGACCGGTTTTTGGGTGAGGCTGCGGATATAGCGCAGCCCCTCGCGAAACTCGTAGCCGTGCACATAGGTGAGGCTTAGCGGCTGGACGATGCCGATGCCGCCGGCTTCCGACACAGCGGCGACCAGTTCCGGGTTGGAACAGGGGTACATGGCGCCGCAAATCAGCGGCACCTCGATGCCCAGCGCGCGTGTGAATTCAGTCTCCATCAGGTTTCCGCGGTGGCTCCGGGCCGATCAGCCAGGTGGCCGTGACCGTAGTGACGATTTCGCCGCCGGCGTCTTTAATGCTCGCGACGACCTTGCAGGTTCGTTCGCTGTTGTCCGGGGGGATCTCGCAATGGCACTCGGCGTGCAGGGTGCCGCGCGCCTTGTGGTGATAGTCTGCACAGAGGCTCGTCAGGATGCCGCGCGTCTGGTCCGGCAGGCTGTTCATCAGTGCCAGGCCGGTAGCAACTTCGCCGAGGTTGCACAGCGCAATGGCGTGCACACTGTGCAGGTGGTTGCGTACCGTACGCCGGTCTTTCAGCATCACCCGGCAGTAGCCCGGCTCCAGCGCCTCGACGCGCGCGCCGATGGAGCCGGTGTAGGGTGCCATGCGGCCCAGCAGGCGACTGAACAGCCAGTGTCCGCCGGGCAGGGCGTCAAGCTGGCGCCAGCGTCGTCTCAGGGTCGGGCCAATGGAGTGCGACATGCCACGGTTCCTTTTTGCGGGGTGCAGCGCTATTGTTGGGCGTCAACGCACGTCATGCAACCGTTGCCGGACAAAGAGGGCTCAACCGCGGTGAGAACATGGTCAGACCATATCGCATGTGACTGTGGAGTACCGTGCTGATGCTGTTTTCAGGGCCTTCCGGCGCCGCGGAACTGTCAGCAGGCGACGCCGCGCCGGCGTTTGCGCTTGCCGATCAGAACGGGCAGCTGCAGCGGCTGGAGGATTATCGTGGCCGGTGGCTGGTGCTGTATTTCTACCCGAAAGACGATACGCCGGGCTGTACGAAGGAGGCCTGTTCACTGCGTGACGAGTTTGCAGTGTTTCGCGAACGGGAGGTGGCGGTGCTGGGTATGAGCCTGGACGATACCGGCAGCCACCACGCGTTTGCCAGAAAATACCGGCTGCCGTTCCCGTTGCTGTCTGATGTCGGCGGCGAGGTTGCGAAGGCTTACGGTTCACTCGGTGGCTTCGGTCCGATCCGTTATGCCAAACGACACACCTTCATTATCGATCCGCAGGGACGCATTGCCCGGGTCTGGCGCAAGGTGAGTCCCGCCCGTCATGCCGACGAACTGTTGAATGCACTTACTGCGCTGCGGCAGGGCTCCAGCGACTGATCGAGTTGGCGTAGTAATTCAGAATGTCACTGGCAGCCGGTGTCGCGCGCAGCAGGCCGTCGCTGCGTTGTTCCAGCATCTTGCGTGCGCGCAGCGTGTTCAGCGCATTGGACAGCACGCTCTCGCAGGCGCCTGGCGATATCCGGATCGGTGCGCCCCGTTCGCGCAGTTGCTCGATTCTCTCCACGGCGCGGGCTTTCAGGGTCAGCGCACTTTCCCAGTTGTCGCGGCTTTCCAGCGCAATGCTCGCCAGCAGTGGAACCGGCAGCACCGGCACCACACTGGCGACACGCTCCATCAGGGCATCTGCGAGCTGGCTGACGGCCTCAAAGCGCGGCTGTTGCGCGAGGCGGGCGAACTCCACTCCGGTGTCGCGGCACCATGCCTGCACCGACAAGGGTTCGCCGAAATTGACGCTCGCGTAGCCGAAGCGGCGCCAGCGGTCGCGCCGCGACAACATCAATTGTTTGAAGACAAAGCTGACGGTAGTCCTGATGACGAAGCCTGCGCTGCGGCGTTCGGCATCGCGGTCGAGCCGGCGCAGCAGGCTTCGATCCTCGATGACACGGTCGTAATTGATGCCGACCGGCACGAACACGATTTCGCGGTCGCTTTCCGGGTGATAGTCGCGCAGCATGTAATCGAGAAAGCCCAGCTTTGGATCGCGCATGGCGCCGTCGCGGCTCAGGCCGCCTTCCGGGAACACGGCCTGACTCACGCCGGCACGCGTGGCCATCTGCACGTAGCGCTCCAGTACCCGGCGGTACAGGCTATTGTCCGAACCACGGCGTACAAAGAACGCGCCCATGGCCCGGATCAGCGTGTGCAGCGGCCAGATGCGCGCCCACTCGCCGACGGCGTAGGACAGGGCGGTTTTCTCGGCGGCGAGAAAGGCGACCAGCACGTAGTCCATGTTGCTGCGGTGATTCATCACAAAGACCACCGTCGCGTCCGGGTTAACGGAAGCCAGCCGGTCGGCGTCGTGGAATCCCACCCGCACCCGGTAGATCAGCCGTGCGATACGCCGCGCGATCCAGTAGCCGACCCGGAAGTACACGTAGGCATTGAACGACGGCACGATCTCGCGTGCGTAGCCATTGACCCTGGCCTGTGCGACCTCGTGCGGCATGTTGTGTTCACGGGCGTAGTCGCGCACCGCCGAGGCGACTTTCTCGTCGTGGGTAAGCTGGTCGATAAGAATCTGCCGGCGCGTCAGCTGGAACGGGCGCACCTCGATATCCAGCCGCGTGTTCACCTCATCGATGACGCGGTTGATGCGCCGGCGCAGGTACCAGCGCACGCTCGGTATCAACACCCGGTCGAGCAACAGCGCCAGCGATGCCAGCGCGAGCAGGATCGCCAGCCACAGGGGCAGGGTGACGGTGCTATCCATGCCGGCCGGAACCCGGCGTTGTCTGCTGTCGTGGCAAGAGAGGGCTCACGTATGTCAGGATTCTTGTTATCGGGGATTTCTGTTAGCCTGCGGGTATTGTTCCCCCGCACCCGGACTAAATCCAGTAAAAAATGACTGACAATGATCTACACACGCGCATCGAGGCGCTGGAAATCCGCCTGGCCCACCAGGAGGCCGCACTGGAAGAGTTGACACGCGCGCTACTCGCGCAGGAGCAGCGTGTGCGCGAAAACACGGAAACCCTGCAAAGGCTGGAACTTCAGGTGCGCGCACTTACACCTGCAGACGGTACGCCGCCGGCGGACGAAAAGCCCCCGCATTACTGAGGCCGTCGTCACTCAGTCCGGACCGGGCGCTTGTTCCCTTCGTCGTCAACGGCAACATAGGTAAAGGTCGCCTCCGTTACCTTGAAGCGTTCCGCCTCGCCGCGGTTTTCCCTCAATATCGGATTGACCCAGATCTCCAGTCGGGTGGTGACCGACGTATTGCCGATGTGCACCACCTCGCCATAGCAGCAGACGACGTCGCCGACCTTGACCGGTTTGATGAACTTGATTGAATCCACCGCCACCGTGACAGTGCGACCCTGCGCGGTTTCCTTGGCGAGTATGCTGCCAGCAATATCCATTTGCGACACGATCCAGCCGCCGAAGATATCACCGTTCGGGTTGGTGTCGGCTGGCATGGCGAGGGTGCGCAGCAGTACCTCGCCGCGGGGCTGTACCTGGATGTCTGTCATCGGCCGGGGTTCCTGATTGTATGTCTGGTGACTTTACCACCCGGTGTGGTCTGCCGGTATGCATCTTTTGTTCATCTTCCCGTCACATGCCCCGCCCGTTACGCCGCGACCCGCATTCCCGTGTTCTATATGGCACCGTGTCGACTAGATGG
>CAYSRA010000018.1:0-31501 GCA_964433205.1 uncultured Thiohalobacter sp.
GTCTTGTTGATATGCTGACCGCCGGCGCCGGAGGCGCGGTAGGTGTCAATCTTGAGATCGGCCAGGTTGATGCTGATGGCTTCCGTTTCTTCGGCTTCCGGCAGTACCGCAACAGTCGCTGCCGAGGTGTGGATGCGGCCCTGCGATTCGGTTTCCGGTACGCGTTGCACACGGTGTGCGCCGGACTCGAACTTGAGCCTTGCGTACACGTCGTTGCCGCTGATGCGTGCGATGATTTCCTTGTAGCCGCCGTGTTCACCCTCGCTTTCGCTGAGAATCTCGACATTCCAGCCCTGGGTCTCGGCGTAGCGCGAGTACATACGGAACAGGTCGCCGGCAAAGATTGCGGCCTCGTCGCCGCCGGTGCCGGCGCGGATTTCCAGGTACACGTTCTTGTTGTCATTGGGGTCTTTCGGCAGCAGCTGTTTCTGCAGTTCCAGTTCCAGCGCTTCGCGCCGGCGGCGCGCGTCTTCCAGTTCCTCGCTGGCCATCTCGCGCAGTTCGGGATCAGGGTCCTTGAGCATTTCCTGCGCGGCGATTTCGTCATTGCGCGCCTGTTGCAGCGCTTCGAAACAACTGACCACCGGATTGATATGGGCATATTCCTGTGACAGTTCGCGGAACCGGTTGTTGTCGGCGATGACGTCGGGATCCGACAGCAACGCACTGACTTCCTGCGCGCGTTCGACAACGGTTTGCAGTTTGTTTTCCAGGGACGGGTTCACGGCTTGTCTTTTTCGAGGTTAAACAGGATCTGTGCGGCGTCGAGCAGTTCGCGGTCGCCGTTTTCAGCGGCCTCGCGTATGCGCACACTGGGCATGTGGGTCAGCTTGTTGGTGAGGGTGTTGGCGAGGAACTCCAGCGCCTGTTGCGGGTCCTTGCCATTGGCGAGCATCTGTTGGGCCTTGCTGATAACCGCGTCGCGCTGTTGTTCGGCGTGCCGCCGGTAATCGCGGATGGTGGATACCGCGTCCTGCGCGCGCAGCCAGCTCATGAAACGCTCTACCTGTACCTCGATGATTTCCTCCGCCTGCCGGGCGGCCTGTTCGCGCGATTTGAGATTTTCGCGGATGACGTCCTGCAGGTCGTCAACCGTGTAGAGGTAGATGTCTTCCAGTTCGGCAACATCGGCATCGATATCACGGGGAACCGCAATATCCACCATGAATACCGGGCGGTGCTTGCGGCTTTTCAGCGCTTTTTTCACCATGGCCTTGTCGAGAATGGCGCTCGGGCTGCCGGTGGCCGAGATCACGATATCCGCTTCCGCCAGGTGTGTCGGGATCTCGTCCAGTCCGATGCCGTAACCGCCGAAGCGCGCCGCCAGCCGGTGGGCGTTTTCGGGTGTACGGTTGGCGACCACCAGCCGGCCCAGTTGCTGGTCGCGCAGGTGCCGGGCGGTGAGTTCAATGGTTTCGCCGGCGCCGATCAGTAGCGCGGTCTGTGCGGTGAAGTCGCCGAAAATCTGTTTTCCCAGGCTGACAGCTGCGAATGCCACCGACACCGGGCTCTCGCCGATGGCGGTGTCTGTGCGGATTTGCTTGGCGACCGAGAAGGTGTGCTGGAACAAACGGCCCAGCGCGCTGTCCAGCGTACCAGCGTTGCTGGCTGCCTGGTAGGCGTCTTTCATCTGTCCCAGGATTTGCGGTTCGCCGATGATCATGGAATCCAGCCCGCCGGCGACGCGCAGCAAATGGCGCACTGCATTCTCATCGGGATAGGTGTACATGTAGGGGCGAATCACTGCCGGGTCGAGATTGTGGTAGCTTGCCAGCCAGTCTGTGATTTCGTCGAGACCGGGCTCGCACAGGCCGCAATATAATTCCGTGCGGTTGCAGGTCGACAGGATGGCGGCTTCGTTCACGGTGGGCAGGGCGACCAGCCCGCGCAGGGCGTCGTTGATGTGCTCGCCGGTAATGGCGACCTGCTCCCGCAGTTCGACGGGCGCGGTGCGGTGATTGATGCCGAGCGCGATCAGGGACATGGTGCGACAAAGAGTAACGGAAACAAAAAATTGTGCGGGATAGCCGGGTTGAATACAAGCACTGCCGAGAGTAGTCGTGGCCACGGGCTGTTCACTGTAGCTTCCCGGGCCTTTGCCGTATAGTGACATGAATCCACTAATATAAGGTTGAAAACCTGAGAAGATGATTGGTTTTAAATGTAAAAATTCAGTTATCCGGGCCGGCGCGGCGGTTTTTCTGACGACCTTGCTGGCGGCGTGCAGTACCCCTTTGCTGAAACCTTCCGGCGAAAATGGCGGTGCAGCCGCCAGCGCGCCTGAGCCGGCGCCCGCACCCGCCTCCCCGGCTGCCCCCCCGGAGAAGCCGACAACGAAGTCCGAGTCGCTGACGCCCGAGTTGCTCTACGAGGTGCTGCTGGGCGAGATCGCCGGTCAGCGCGGGGTGCTGGATATCTCCGGTGCCAGCTATCTCGAAGCGGCACGCAACAGCGACGACCCGCGTATCGCCGAGCGGGCGCTGAATATCGCCGTATACGGCAAGCGCCCGGATATCGCGCTGCAGGCAGCACGGCGCTGGGTGGAGCTGGCGCCCGACAAGCTGGAGGCGCGTCAGGCGCTGGCGGCGCTGGCATTACGCAACGGCCTGACGGAAGAGGCTGTCGAGCAGTTTGATTATTTGCTCCGCCACCAGCCACCGGGCGCTGCCAGCCCGTACCAGCCGTTGCTGACCATGCTGGCGCGTGAGCCGGACAAGGCGCGTGCACTGGAGGTCATGGCGCGCCTGGCCAAGTCCAGACCGGATGACGTCGATGCGCAGTTCGCCTATGCGCGTCTTGCCGCACACGCCCAGCAGTGGGCGCTGGCCTCGCAACTGGTCGAGCAGGTGCTGGCCCTGCAACCGGGGCGTACCGATGCGCTGATCCTGCGTGCACAGATTGCCCTCAAGCAGGGGCACGCCGACGCTGCCCGCCAGCAGTTTATCGAGGCGTTAAAGCGCAATCCCGATGACATGGCGCTGCGTCAGGCCTATGCGCGCCTGCTGGTTGACCTCGAGGATTACGATGCCGCTCGCGAGCAGTATCACCAGTTACTCAAGCGTCAGCCTGACAACGCCCAGATCGTGTATTCCCTGGCGTTGTTGTCGCTGGAGGCCGGTCGTCTGGATGACGGCAAAAAAATGTTCAAAAAACTGCTCAAGATGGGAGCGCAGCAGCAGCAGGCCTATTATTATCTGGGTGCTATTGCCGAAGACCAGGGCAAGCGCAAGGAGGCCATGAAGTGGTACAGCAAGGTCACGGAAGGCGACCACCTGTTTGAAGCGCAGGTGCGCATAGCCAACCTGGAAGCCCTGGAAGGCGATGTCGATGCCGCGCGCGAGCGGCTGCGCAAACTGCGCCTTGCCCATCCCTCGCAGTCGCAGCGCCTGTACCTGGTCGAGGGCAGTATCCTGACCCGCATTGACTGGAACGAGGAGGCGTTCAAGCTATACAGTGATTACCTGCAGATTCGCCCCGACGATATCGAGGTGTTGTACGCACGGGCGCTGGTTGCCGAACGTCTGGGTCGACTCGATCAGGCGGAAGCGGATCTGCGTCATGTGCTGAAAATCGAGCCGGACAATGCCCGGGCGTTGAATGCGCTCGGCTACACGCTGGCGGATCGTACCGACCGCTACGAAGAGGCGTTGCGGTTGATCGAGCGGGCCTTTGCGCAGACCCCGGACGACCCGGCTGTGATCGACAGCATGGGCTGGGTAATGTACCGCCTCGGTCGTCTGCCGGAAGCGCGCGAGTACCTGGAAAAGGCCTACAGCAAGACACAGGATGCGGAAATTGCCGCACACCTCGGCGAGGTGCTGTGGGCGCTGGGCGAGCGCGACGCCGCGCTGGCGCTGTGGAAGAAGGCGCGCGCCGAACAGCCGGGTAACCGTATCCTGGAAGATACCGTTCGGCGCTTTGCGCCCTGAGTGAGCGTGCGTCGGTTTTTCACGTCCCTGCTGCGATTGCTGGCGCCGCCGGGCTTCATGTTGCTGTCGGCCTGCGCCACACCTCCGACGATTCCCGCGTCTCCGGATAACGCGGCCTGGCAGGCACACCGGCAAGCGTTGTTGGCGCTGGATAACTGGCAGGCACGCGGGCGGATTGCCGTGCGCGCCGGCGAACAGGGCTGGAGCGCCGGTTTTGACTGGCGGCAGGCCGGTGGCGACTACCGTATCAGGCTGCGCGGGCCGTTCGGGCAGGGTGCGCTGGAGCTGGAGGGTGACGCCACCGGCGTCTGGTTGACGCGTCCTGGTCAGCCAGCGGTATTTACCACCGATCCCGAGTCGCTGCTGGAACAGGAAACCGGCTGGCGGTTACCGGTTGCAGGCATGGATCACTGGTTGCGCGGCTTGCCGGACGACGGGGATGATGCGGTGTTGCAACTGGATGTCGATGGCCGCCTCGCGATTCTGGATCAGCGCGGCTGGCGCATCCGCTACCAGGCCTACCGCGATGTTGGCGGCTATGCATTGCCGAAGCGCCTGGTGCTGCAGCGCGACGGGTTGCGCATCAAGGTGCTGGTCGACAGCTGGGAGTTGCCATGAGCGCCGTTTCAGACCGCGACGGCTGGCCGGCGCCGGCCAAGGTCAACCGGTTTCTGCACGTTACCGGCCGCCGTGCCGACGGTTATCACGAGCTGCAGACTGTGTTTCAGTTTCTGGATTTCGGCGACACGCTGTGGTTCGAGTCAGCGCAAGGTGAAGGTATTGAGCGGGTGGGCGGTTTGTCCGATGTGGCGCCGGAACACGACCTGGTGGTTCGCGCGGCGCTCGCCCTGCAGCACGAAACCGGGTGTCGTGCCGGCGCGCGTATTCGGCTCGACAAGCGCCTGCCGGCTGGCGGGGGTCTCGGCGGCGGTAGTTCCGACGCCGCCACCACGCTGGTGGCGCTCAACCATCTGTGGCAACTCGGGCTGGATGAGGACGCGCTGGCCGCAATCGGCCTGCGGCTGGGGGCCGATGTGCCGGTATTTGTACGCGGTCGCGCGGCCTGGGCGGAGGGCGTGGGCGAGCGCCTGACGCCGCTCGACGGCCTCGACACGCCCTGGTTCCTGGTGCTGGACCCGGCGGTAAGCGTATCAACCGCCGGGATATTTTCCGACCCGCAATTGACACGCAACACGCGCCCCCTCAAAATACCCGCCTTTCTCTCGGGCGCGGGCATCAACGACCTCGAAGCGGTGGTTGTGCGGCGTTACCCGGAAGTGGCCAAGGCGCTGAATTGGCTGTCTAAATACCGGCCTGCGCGGATGACGGGCAGCGGCGCCTGTGTGTTTGCCATGTTTCCGGACGAGGCATCGGCGCGTGCGGTAGTGCAGCAACTGCCGGCGCCCTGGACAGGATTTGTGGCTCGCGGCTGTAATCGCTCACCGCTGGTGGAGCGGCTGGCGCGCGCCGGGCAAGACGTTTCTTGGGGCGTCGCCAAGCGGTAAGGCACTGGGTTTTGATCTCAGCATACGCAGGTTCGAATCCTGCCGCCCCAGCCAATTTTTTTGAACACGACCATAGTTACGGGATGGCAATAAGCATGAGAGGCATGCCTTCGACGGATGCAGACAATCGTCTGATGGTGTTTTCGGGCAATGCCAACCCGCCACTGGCGCAGGCGATTGCCAATCACCTGCGACTTAACCTTGGCAAGTGCGTAGTCGGCAAGTTCAGCGACGGCGAGAGTATGGTCGAGATCATGGAGAACGTGCGCGGTCGCGATGTGTTCGTGATCCAGCCGACCTGCTCACCGACCAACGACAACCTGATCGAACTGCTGGTGATGGTGGATGCCTTGCGGCGCGCTTCGGCGGCGCGCATCACCACAGTGATCCCGTATTTCGGTTATGCGCGCCAGGATCGTCGACCGCGTTCCTCGCGGGTGCCGATTACGGCGCGCGTGGTGGCGCAGATGATTGGTAACGTCGGCGCCGACCGGGTGCTGACGGTGGACCTGCACTCGGAGCAGATCCAGGGCTTTTTTGATGTCCCGGTGGACAATGTGTACGCCTCGCCGATTCTGCTCGGTGACGTGTGGCGCAAGAAGACGCCGGACCTGATGGTGGTGTCGCCGGACGTCGGCGGCGTGGTTCGTGCTCGTGCCCTGGCCAAACGGCTGGACGATGCGGATCTTGCGATTATCGACAAACGCCGTCCCAAGGCCAACGTTGCCAAGGTGATGCACATCATCGGTGAGGTCGAGGGGCGCAGCTGCGTACTGGTCGACGACCTGGTGGATACCGCGGGCACGCTGTGTCAGGCGGCCAAGGCATTGAAGGACAATGGCGCGATACGGGTGGTGGCTTACTGTACCCACGCGGTGCTTTCGGGTAATGCGATCAAGAACATCAGCGATTCGGATCTCGATGAACTGGTGGTGACGGATACCATTCCGTTACGTCCGGATGCGCAGGCCTGTACGCGTATCCGCCAACTGAGCATTGCCGAGATGCTGGCCGAAGCGATTCGCCGTATCAACAATGAAGAATCTGTCAGCACCATGTTTATGGACTGACGAACGGTGCGGCGCGGGTGCGCCGGGCTGAAAGGCCTCTCCTGGTCGCGGGGGAGTGTATTACTCAATCTGGAGTTAGTGTTATGTCTATTTTTGAACTCGAAGCCGGGTCGCGTACAGACGAGGGGAAAGGTGCGAGCCGCCGCCTGCGTCGCGAAGGCATGGTGCCGGCGGTGATCTATGGTGCGGGTCAGGATCCGCAGTCGATCAAGCTGAAGCACAGTGAAATCCTCAAGCGCCTGGAACACGAGGCGTTCTATTCCCATATCCTCACCGTCAACATCGATGGCAAGGCCAGCAAGGCTGTGCTGCGCGACATGCAGCGCCACCCGGCCAAGCCGATCATCATGCACATGGATTTTCTGCGCATCGACGAGAACACGCCGATCCGCGTTAACGTGCCGCTGCACTTTGTCGGTGCCGACGTTGCGCCGGGTGTGAAGGCCGGCGGTCTGTTGACCCACGACGTGGTGGAAGTCGAGCTGGAAGTGTTGCCGAAGTACCTGCCCGAATACATAGAAGTCGATGTGTCCGGCCTGGATATTGGTGACTCTGTTCACCTGAGCGACCTGAAACTGCCGGAAAGCAGCAGTCTGCTCGAACTGGGACGCGGCGAAGGTCATGACATCGCGGTCGTCAGCATTCACACCCGACGCGGCGGTGGCGATGAAGAAGAAGAAGCCGAAGCAGCCGAGGGTGGCGAAGAAGCGCCCGAAGGCGAAGGCTGATCGATCCGGCCAGTGCCGGCGATTCAACTCATCGTGGGGCTGGGTAATCCCGGGCCCGAGTATGAACCAACCCGGCATAACGCCGGGTTTTGGTTTGTGGACGAGTTGGCGCGCCGCTGCGGGCAGGATTTTCGCGCCGAGTCGCGGTTTCACAGTGCAGTTGCACGTTGCCGGCTGGACGGCAGCGAGTGCCGTCTGCAGAAGCCGCTGACCTTCATGAACCGCAGCGGCCAGGCCGTTGGCGCACTGATACGGTTTTTCAGAATCCCCGTCGAGCAGATACTGGTCGTGCACGATGAACTCGATCTCGAGCCAGGCACCATCCGCCTGAAAAAGGGCGGTGGGCACGGCGGTCACAACGGCTTGCGTGACCTGATCAGCCACCTCGGCAGCAAGGACTTTTACCGGCTGCGTATCGGCATCGGTCACCCGGGACACCGTGACCAGGTGGTCGATTACGTATTGAAGAAGCCTTCCGGTGAAGACCGCCGCCTGATCGAAGAAGCGATACACGATGCGCTCGACGTGATGCCGGAGGTGATCGCCGGGCAGTTCGACAAGGCGATGAATATACTGCACACGCGCAAGCCATCCTGATTCATGAAGTGAGATCTTATGGGATTTAAATGTGGAATCGTCGGTCTGCCGAACGTTGGCAAGTCAACCCTGTTCAACGCGCTGACACGAGCTGAGATCCAGGCCGAGAACTACCCGTTCTGCACCATTGATCCGAACGTCGGCGTGGTGCCGGTGCCCGACCCCCGGCTGGCGGCGCTCGCCAACATCGTCAAGCCCGAGCGTGTGTTACCGACCACGATGGAGTTCGTCGATATTGCCGGGCTGGTGGCCGGCGCCTCCAAAGGTGAAGGTCTGGGCAACAAGTTCCTCGCTAACATCCGTGAAACCGATGCCATCGTCCACGTGGTGCGCTGTTTCGAGGATGACAATGTCGTGCATGTCGACGGCAAGGTCGATCCTTTGTCGGATATCGAGGTGATCAATACCGAGCTGGCGCTGGCCGATCTCGAAACGGTCGAGAAAGCGCAGTACCGCCTTGGCAAGCTGGCCAAGGGCGGCGACAAGGATGCGAAGGCGAAACTCGCCATCCTCGAACCCCTTAAAGCGTACCTCGACGAAGGACACATGGCTCGTTCCATGGAGCTCGACGACGATCAGCGCGCTCACCTCTACGAACTGCACCTGCTGACGTTGAAGCCAACCATGTATATCGCCAATGTGTCGGAGGACGGCTTTGAAAACAATCCACGCCTGGATGCTGTGCGCAAGCTGGCGGAAAACGAAGGCGCGGTGGTAGTGCCGGTGTGTGCGGCCATCGAGGCCGAGCTGGTGGAACTGGAGGAAGACGAGCAACAGGCGTTTCTCGACGAGATGGGACTGGACGAACCGGGCCTGGATCGCGTGATCCGCGCCGGCTACCGGTTGCTTGGCCTGCACACCTATTTCACCGCCGGTGTGAAGGAAGTGCGCGCCTGGACAGTGCGCATCGGTGCCACGGCGCCGGAGGCCGCCGGTGTCATCCACACGGACTTCCAGAAGGGGTTTATCCGCGCCGAGGTGACATCCTACGAGGATTTCATCGCCTGTGGCGGTGAGCAGGGTGCCAGGGAGGCCGGCAAGTTGCGTCTGGAGGGCAAGGACTACGTGGTCCAGGACGGTGACGTCATGCATTTCCGTTTCAATGTCTAGGAATCCGTCATGCCGGCGCGGCCGGCATCCCGATATTTACCCGCCTGATTTGGGGCGGACTGCTGGACAGCGCGGCGCGAAATCCCTACAATTTCGCCTCTTTCGCGGCCCCCGGGTCGCAGACGATATTTTGGCAAGGTAGCTCAGTTGGTTAGAGCACAGCACTCATAATGCTGGGGTCGGCGGTTCGAATCCGCCCCTTGCTACCAGAATTCAATGACTTACGCAGCCGCAGGTATGAAGCTACCTCCTGTGTAAGCACCATGTAAGCAGGCGGTGAGAGATTAGCGGCCTGTTTTCATGATCCGCTCGGCAATGCCGCTATCCTGATAGAGCGGGAACGCCGTTATATACGGGATGTCATACCGCATTGTATGATGCGGTTACCAACAAAACACCACAGCACGTCCGGGGGTAACAATGGCAGTTAAATCGACAGTATTCGGCGGGGTTCGCCTGTCCGGTTCTGAAGCCAAGAAGTTTCAGGATCAGGTGCGTTACGGTCGCCCCAAAAAAGCCGCCAGTGCCTCAGCAGAACGGGGCAGCCAGCTGCGTGCGGAAATGAATGCCAGCGGTCATGCCGTTGTGCGTGCCCGTAAGTCACGCTAAAGCCATCTGGGGTGTCCGCTCCGGAAAGTCTCATTGTCAGGGAAATTGATTCTGCCGACACGGCTGGCAGGCTATCGCTGGGCAATGCTGAATTCACACCCTTAAAAACGTTTCTCCGCAAGAAAGCGAAAAGCTTCCACCGTTCGAACGTAGCCAAGACCTACGTGCTCGTTCCTGTTGAGGGGGCCGCCAGGATCTGGGGCTACATCACGCTGATGTGCAGCCAGATCACCCTGAATGGCGCTCATTCCCTCGATGATTGCGAGTCCGCTGACCAGTACAAAAATTTGCCCGCCATCAAAATAGCACGGATAGCAACCGACCAGGAAATACAGGGGCAGGGGTACGGCGCGGCACTGGTTGAGTTGGCAATTTCGATTTCACTCGAAGACATCATGCCCAAAGTGGGCTGCCGGTTCCTGATTGTTGATGCTAAACGGTTCGCGGTGAAATTCTATGAAAAGATCGGCTTCACGATACTGGATACACCAAAGAACCGTGCGGCTAAACAGCCGCTGATGTTTATTGACCTCCACAAGATTCCTTCTGGCTAAGGTCACCGTGCCGGGCGTGAAAGGCGACCAGCTGCGCATCGGCACTCAGGCGCCGGACGATGTGCAGATCATGCGTGAGGAACCGCTGAAGCGGATCAGCGGGCAATAAAAAACCCCGCCGAAGCGGGGCTATGACTCAGGCTGGCTTCAGATCATTATCGTTTTGTGGTCCAGGCGTTGAGCGCCTTGCGACGGAATATTTTATTGAAGTAGCAGTCATCGAGAACACCATCAGGCGGTAGCCATGTCGGCAATTGCATAGGTCGGGTGATCACTTGTTGTGGTGGAGGATCATAGGTTCAGGAAAATTGTCGAGCGCCGCGCTACGTATACCCGTATACAGTTTGAGCCGTGCCAGGGTCCCCGGCATCATCGTAAACGTCTTTATGCCTGTCACTCACCATTGTCATAAGGCCCCGTACAGTCCATGTGCTGGGAGGGGTACCGGTGCCCCAAACTGGTCGAAAAGAGCACCCCTGCAGCGGACCGCCATTTCACGACTCCGGGGAGGAAGCCCGGGGCGACACGCTTGTGCCGCCGGGGGTGGTGCTGTAGCGCCCCGCTCAGGAAACCGCCGCCGCCCGGTGCTCCCTGGCACAGGGCACGTATTCCATATCTGTTTTGCTGATGTGATTCAGTAACCAGTCTTTCAGGAAGCACAGGATTTCCGACTCGATATTTGGCGTTCCGTGGGCATACATGTTTTTGAACATGTGTACACGGGACAGCAGGTTTTCGTGGGCTTTTTTATGTTGCCCGATCCGCGGGTAGTGGCAGCGTGCCATCATGGCTTCTTCGGCAGCAAAATGTGTGCGTGTGTAGTCCAGCAGCTCATCGATTGTCCGGCCGACGATGTCGCGGGATTCCCGCCGCGCAATTGATCCGTTCAGCCTGTCCACGAGTTTGAATAGCTTTTTGTGCTGGGCGTCGACCTCGTCCACGCCGGTCAGCAGGTCATCGGTCAGGATAAAACTGCCGCCTGCCGGGACATCGTTGGCTGGTGACGGATTGTCGCCAATGATTTTGTCTACCGCACCGGAGCCGGTTTCTGCCGGGGCAGAAGGCGCAACATGGCGACCGGTTATACAGGGTACGTAGGCCATGTCAGTTTTCAGAATGTGGTTGAACAGCCAATCCTGAAGAAAACTCAGAATCTCCGGCCCGATGTTGGGGATGCCTTTTTTGAACATGTCCTCGAAAGTCATTACCCTTTTGATCAGCTTCCTGTGGCCTGCAACGTGCGACGGGTAGTCGGGGTACTCGTGCTCCCGCATCATGGCTTCTTCGATTTTGAAGTGGGATTCAGTGTATTCAATCAGTTTTCTGAGTATGTTGCCGGTAAACTCCCGGTTTGTCCCCTTGTTCAGTGCGTCGGCCAGATCATTGATCATTCCTACAAGGGTCTTGTGTTGGGCGTCGATCGCTTGAATTCCAGTCAGATATTGTTTCGTCAGTACCAGTCCAGGCATTTCTTGTTCTCCCTTAGCTGTCACGATTCACTCACTTTATCGGCGGTTATTATTTCAACCTTAATTTTAGAGGGTGTTTATCTGCTGCTACGCGTTGACGGGCATGCGCGCAAGCATCCCGGAACAGTCGGGAGGTAACAGATTGATAGGGTGGGGCTTCGCATTCATAATGCGCGGACGGCGATCCGGGTCCGGATCCAGCCGGCATTTTTTTTCCCTGTTATTTATTGTTTCCGCGGCGCGCCAGCCCGGTTGCGTCGTCGAAACGCAAGGACTGAGAGGTTTTTTATGAGTCATGCCCCCCTTTCCCTGATGGATTTCGTCAATGCGGCGAAAGCACAGATTGACGAAATTACGCCGGAAGAACTGGAAGTCATGCTGGAGAACACGGGGGACTTGCTGGTGCTCGACGTGCGCGAGTCCAGCGAGCACGAGCAGAGGCATATCAAGGATGCGATGCTGGTGCCGCGCGGTATTCTGGAGGCGGCGGCGGACAAGGATTACCCCAAACATCAACCCGAACTGGTGGCGGCGCGCAGTCGTCCTGTTGTCGTCTACTGTGCAACCGGCGGCCGTTCCGCAATGGCGGCGGCCACGCTCAAGCAAATGGGCTTCGGCAACGTGGTCAGTCTGGCGGGTGGCATCACTCGCTGGCAGCAGGAAGACCGTCCGCTGGTGCGCGAAGCGCGTTACGTCTGACGGGGACGGGGCTGCCAGCCGCCGTCGAAGGTGGCGAGATCTTTCTCTGACAGGCGGCGCTTGACGTAAAGATTGTCCAGCGTTGCCTGGTCCAGTCGCTGTTCCGTGCCTGACGCATCGGTATAACGCCATTCACCGTGTATGGCCAGCAGGAACAGGGTTTCCATAATGTCGTCCAGGCGAATCGCGTGTTCGCTGGCCATGCTGCGGAAATCATCGAGTGTCAGTGGTTCGCCTTTCTGCTTCCAGGCATCGTGTGCCATGGCGGCCAGCGCGATATCCCATTTTGGCATGGGTTCTTCTAACGGCATACGGGGTTCTCCTTTTCTTGTCACCGTCATTGTAGTCGAGCGATCCGGCAATTTCCCGAGGTTATTCCTGTCGTTTCCTCGTTTCCGCGGCAACTGCTCGTCTAACTGATACCTATCAGAGACAAGCGCGGCGTCGCTGTTCCGCCGGGCGAAAACTTACCCGCCCCGGTCTGCTGCAGCGCTTCGGGCCATAGTCAATCATCAACTTGGCAGGAATAGCTGAGTCTGCTTCGAGTTTTCGCCTGTTGTCTGTTGATGTCTGCGGGTCGTGGAATTGACACCGTGGCGCCTGTTTTTTGAACGGCCTGTCGTAGATACCCGACAGGTTTGGCGCCAGGAGTGGGGTCTGGTAACGGTTTTGAGGGCAGGCCTGTCGCCGACTGGCGACGATATGCCTGGTAGATCGCCCGGATCAATTTTGTGAATATTAATTTGTCTTTATATATCAAAATTATACTGGTGCAAGAAAAATATTGGCGCGCATCTTGCTCGACAACAGTCCGAGTCCGTCGTGAATGTGGCGAACCCTACAGGGACTTTGTTCATTGCGTAAGCATGCATTGTGTCAAACCGCAGATCGATCAGCGCAGAGGATGCCGCCTGATCCTGCACCTTTCTAAATTTGACGTGATGTGAATTCCTGAAGCTGGTTCCCGGTTGTTGCAGCTCGAAGCCCTGGGCCTCTGCTGCCATACGGTTTTTTTGTGCAAAGTGGATGGTGTTTCGTTGTGATGATGTCAACCGTAAATGTGTTTGGAAAGATTCGAATATTTTTTGTTGTGATGGGTATCTCGCTGTTCTTGACGGCGTGCGGTGGTGGTTCCGGCGGTAGCACCGGAACAACGTCGCAGCAGAGCAGTGCGACGGGGCTCAGTGCCACGCAGATTGCTGAAGACACCCTCGTTAGCGCTGTCCCGGCTACGGCAGATGTGGGCGGCAGCAGTTCTGTTCCCGATACCGGCACTCCGGTTCCTGATGCCGCGGCCGGTGGTGCTGCGGTGCCGACGGGGTCCGTCAGTCTTTCCTGGAAGTCACCCACAGCGCGAACCGATGGGGAAAGTCTGGCAATGTCCGAAATCAGCGGTTACAAGGTTTACTATGGCGTTGATTCCGGGAAGTACCGGTTCGTTGTTGATGTGCCCAACGGGGACGTTACCTCCTATGTGATAAACGATGTGCCGGTGGGCACCTACTATGTTGCCATGACGGTCTACGATACGAGTAATCGGGAAAGCGATTATTCGGGCGAAGTGGTGAAAACAGTCAGGTAACTTTCTGTTAGCAGGGGCGCTGTTTTGAATGCATGCCGCAGTGCCAGTTATATCGCAGCGTGTCGCATGGAGATTTGATTCCAGGTAGTTATCTCGATAGGCTATACTTTTCGGGACGAATAAAATTATCGCGCAACCGGCATTTGTAACCGCATGCCGAGTCAGGGACTGATGCGTGAAAAGTGCGATCGAGAACTACGGAATGTTTTTAAGCAAAAGAAACCGCGTGCCCGGCGCTTATGGCGTGGTGGTTTTTCTGTTGGCGGTCACGGGGTTTCTGGCGACGGCGGGACTGCCGGTGCTGGGCTACCTGTCGGCCGCAGAGATTGACCGGCAGCTGGTCGATCAGGAGTGGTTGGCAGGGGAAATGGGTCGCCCTGACCTGGTGTTACTCGATACGCGGCCACGCGACGCTTACCTGAAACAGCATATCAAGGGTGCGGCCAATTTGCCGGTCCGGGATACTTTCGGCGAGGATCCAAGATCGGATCTGGCTGCACCGATTTCAAGAATCCAGGCACTGTTCAGTGCCGCAGGTATCGACCAGCTAACGCGGGTGGTGCTTTACGACGACGGCGATATGATTAATGCCGCGCGCGTTTTCTGGATCCTGGAAATGCACGGGCACCGCCGTGTGTCATTACTCAGCCCCGGCTTTCGGGAGTGGATCGCAGCGGGGTTGCCGGCCGATGCGCAACTTGTGACCCCTCCGCCGCGGCGTTTTCTCTCTCACGTTACCCCGGATCGGCTGGCTACCAAGCTGAGTACCCGCCTGGCAATTGACGATCCCGATACCGTTATCATCGATGCCAGAAAGCGTGAAGAGTATCTGGGCGTCGAGTCGAAGTCGAAACGGTACGGGCATATCCCTACTGCGATCAGTATTCCCTATGAGGAAAACTTTACCGGGGACGGCAAGACGTTGCGGCCGTTCGCGGAGTTGCAGGAGGTCTATCGGAGGGTTCCCCGGAACAAGAAGGTGATTGCCTACTGTAACAAGGGGCGTCATTCAGCGCTGACCTACTTTATCCTGCGTCAGCTTGGCTATGACGTTTCGGCGTATGACGGTTCCTGGTTCGAATGGAGTAATGATCTTCAACTGCCAATTGAACGCCATGCCCGGGTAAAGCCTGTGTCTTCCGGTCCGGTGTCGGACTGACAACTGTGTTGGCCAGGATTCGTAAATCAATCCGGCAGATATCCGTACGTAACCAACTCATTCTGGCAATATCTACAGCATCGCTCATCGTGGTTCTTGTGATGTCAGCGATGATCATTTATCTCGGTGCCCGCGCTATCCAGAAGGAAGCCGAGATCGGCCTGACCTCTGTCATCGACGTGTTGAGCCAGGATTTCGTCAAGGTGCTGTTGACAGACTCGCCGGATGTTGCCGCTGATACGGCATCACGCCTGAAGGCATTTCCCGATGTGCTGGCCGCCTACCTGTATGACCGGAATGAACAATTCCGGTTTGGCTATCAGAAAGAGGGGGTTGATCCGGTGCCGGTGCCCTCCTATCAGATCACCGATGTCCGCTACCACGATAACTATCTTGATGTGTTTTCGCCGTTGCGCTATCGGGACAAGCAGTATGGTGTGATTTACGTGCGGCTTTCTCTGGCGTCTTACCGGGAGCGGGTTCAGAACTACTACAAGCTGCTGTTCGTCCTGGCGCCGGTGCTGGTGCTGCTGACCCTGCTGGTGGCGGTGCGTTTCCAGCGATCATTCAGCGAACCGGTACAGCGGCTGGCGCGCGCTTTTGACGAGGTTTCCGTTAGTGGCGACTATTCGATACGCGTGGGAACTCGTGAGAAGAACGAAGTCGGTCAGTTGTTCGAAGGATTCAACCGCGTGCTGGACAAGATCCAGGAAACCAACGAGTCGTTGGAACGAACACGTGAACGGCTTCGGGTCACCCTGGAGGCTATCACCGACAGCGTTATTGCCTGCAACGAGCAGGGCCGTATTTCATACATGAACAGTAGCGCTGAACGTCTGTTGCAAGTGCGTCTGGAACAGGTCGAGGGCCGGCCGGTGATGGATGTGGTGAATATGGTCAAGGAGGGCGATACCCGAATCCGCATACCGATCTACCAGCGTGCACTGTGGGAGGCGCGGGAGGTTCCTGCTGAAATGGGGGTGTTGCTGGTCAATGGATCCGGCGACCAGGTGCCGGTTTCGGTGGCGGCCTCGCCGATGTGGAACCGTAGCGGTTCCGTGGTCGGCGCTGTCATGGTTATTCGTGATGTTACCGAGGCGCGGCGTATGGCCCACGAGCTTTCCTTTCAGGCGAAGCACGACAGCCTTACCGGCTTGATCAATCGCTCGGAGTTTGAGCGTATCGTCAGTCTTGAAATGGCCAAGGCGAGTGTACGGGAAGAGAGTTGCGTGTTGCTGTATCTCGATCTCGACCAATTCAAGGTGGTCAACGATACCAGTGGCCATATCGCGGGTGATCAGTTGCTTAAACAACTTGCTGTGATTCTTTCGGATGAGTTGCGCAGCAGCGACGTATTGGCAAGGCTGGGCGGAGATGAGTTCGGGGTTTTCCTGGTGGGCTGCGATACCGGGGTTGCCTGCCAGATCGCAGAAAACCTGCGCCGGGCGGTGTCAGAGTTCCGTTTCGTCTGGGAGAATAATACTTTTGCGGTCGGAGTCAGCATCGGCATGGTCGAGATGGATGAGCAGGTTGCCTCGGTGGTGGATCTGCTCAGTGTGGCCGATGTGGCGTGTTATGCCGCCAAGGATGCCGGGCGTAACCGTATTGAGCTGTACCGGCGTGAGGATACCGATGCGCAACGCCGCTACAGCGAAGTTCAGTGGGTGTCGCGTATCGTGCGCGGGCTGGAAGAAAACCGTTTCCGCCTGTACCGACAGAGCATTGTTCCACTGGATGGCGATATCGCGCAGGGAGAGCATTTTGAAGTGCTGATTCGTATGCTCGACGAAGACAATAAACTGATTCCGCCCGGGGCGTTCTTTCCTGCAGCAGAGCGTTATGGTGTAACGCCAAACATCGACCGCTGGGTGTTGCGTAACGTGCTGGAGCACTTGAGCGAAGCCCCCCGTGAGCTTGAAGGTGTTGATTTATGCTGTATCAATATATCCGGGCATACGCTGACGGATGAGCACTTCCTGGCCTATGTAGAGACACAGCTGGATGAGTACCCCGTGCCTGCGGAGAAGCTTTGTTTCGAGATTACCGAAACGGCGGCGATTGCCAACCTGGCAGTTGCCAAACGTTTTATCTCTGCGCTCAAGATGCGCGGCTGCAGGTTTGCACTGGATGATTTTGGTTCCGGCCTGTCATCGTTTGCCTATTTGAAGAATCTCGACGTCGACTACCTGAAGATCGACGGCATGTTTGTCCGCGACATGGTGGATGATCCTATTGATTTTGCTATGGTGAAATCAATCAACGAGGTTGGCCAGGTCATGGGTATGAAGACTGTCGCGGAATTTGTCGAGAACGATGAGATACGGGAGCAGCTAAGGGATATCGGGGTGGATTATGCGCAAGGATACGGGATCCACAAGCCCGAGCCGATGCGGCAGCCCGAGCCAGGCGATTCGGGAACCGGAACGGCCTGATGAATACGGCGGCTTGGTGGCAGCGCTGCGCGTGAATGACCCGTTGATGTATGAGCATGCGGGGTGCCGATCGTGCTGTATCGGGTGGGTGTTCAATGATTGAGGTGGTAAACCAGGATATTACCCGGCTGCGCGTAGATGCCATCGTTAACGCGGCCAATCCAGACCTGCTCGGCGGCGGAGGTGTGGACGGGGCAATACATCGCGCCGCCGGCCCGGAACTTCTCGAATATTGTCGGGGTCTCGGTGGCTGCCCGGTCGGGGAAGCCCGTATCACCCCGGCCTTTGCACTGCCTGCGCAGTGGATAATTCATACGGTGGGGCCGGTATGGCGAGGCGGCGGTGACGGCGAGGCGGCACTGCTGGCGCGCTGTTATGAGAGTTGTTTTCGTCTGGCTGTTGAGCACCATATTCGGTCAATCGCGTTTCCATCCATCAGTACCGGCGTGTACGGTTACCCGGTGGCTGAAGCGGCGCAAGTTGCAGTGTCGGTGATGCGGCGTCATGAAAAGCAATTTGACAGGATTATTGCGTGCTGCTTTTCTGATGCGGATGCGGCGCGTTATCGTACGCTGCTGTCACCCGGCGGCTGAAGCAGTTCATGCAGACGGTTCATCAATCGCTTTACATATTGGTGCATTCCGCTGCGTGTCATCCAGGTGGGTACGTTACCGCCAGGATCCAGGGTGATGCGGTACAGCCCGTTCAATCCGCCTTCCTTACCGCCACGGATATGCCAGCAACCTGAGAAGATTTCCGGCTGCAACATGGCAGCGGCCGGGAGCGGGAACCGCTCGCTTAACCACCACTCGAGCTGGTAATCGTGCTCATCCGGCCGGCTGCCAATATTGGTGCTTTCCATGACATAGTGCCGATCCTGTAATGGCCAGGGAAGCTCAAGCTGCTGGTAGACCCATTTATACTTGTCGTCCCTGTGCAATACCTTGCTTTTCCTGACGTTGGGTATGTGCTCACGAAAATGCGCATAGTCCCAGACGAGCTTGTACAGTGCTTCTGCTGTGGCGGGCCAGCGTATCCGTGCTGCCAGTTCAGGTGGATCTGAAAAATTGACGGGCTCATAGAGTGTCAGAATTTCGTCATGAAAGACGGTGCGCCAGAGCATTTTGTCCGCGGCGAGGGAGCAGGTATTTCCTGCCGTTGCACTGGCTGTCGCCAGGACTGTCACCAATACCAGACACTTTTTGGGCTGTATGACAAACATCGGTTGCATCATATTTCACTTTGCGATACATCTTCACTACCGGGAACAATAGACGAATGTCCCGGTCTCACGGTAGCACAGCACGGCGCTTGTTTTTTTACCAGAGAGCCTGGTTGACCCGGGCAGGGAGAGGGAGATGACCCCGATTCGCAACCTCAAAAGCCGTATTTCCGCTCTGTTCATCATCTCTATTGGATGGGCGCTGCTTGTTGCTGCGCTGACGTCGATAGCAGGCTGACGTTTCAAACGCGACTTTGTAGCAGCTTCTGGTGGCCTCGCGCCAGGTAGAGGTTCGTTCGGGGTTTTTTTATTTAACTACCCAGGGAGACCGCCAATGAGCGCAACTACCCATACCGATCCCGATTACGTGCACGCGATGGGACATCTGCTTGTTCTCTACACCCAGGTTGATCGTTTTATCATGGAGGCCTGTGCGGCACGCATTGCCACCGCACCTGACGATGATGCCAGAATGGGCCTGGCCAAGCAGGTCGGGGATGAGTGCCGACACGTCAGTATCCAGAACAAATGGATAGCGGAGTTTGGTGTTGATCCCCAGCCGGTTATTCCTGCGCCAGCACTTGATCGACTGCATGCACACTTCCGCTCGCTGAGTTGGGTGGATTTTCTCACCGACCTCTATTTCGTCATCGAGGCGCTGGGTTCCCAGGCTGTCGAGCAGGTTGTTCCGCTTGCAGATCCCGGTACGCGCGAGTCGTTGCGTGTGCCGCTCCAGGACGAACTCGATCATGTGGCGTTTGGCCTGTGCGAATTGCGCAAGGTACTGGAGGCGATGGAGCCGGAACTGCGCGCCGAAACACTGGCGAATATGCCGCGACGTACCGGAAATTTTGTCCAGCAACTTGATGCAATGCAATTGCCGGTGATGGACTGGTTCGAAACGGTCGGCACCCGGCGCGAGCAATTGCTGCAGGTTCTCAATATTCGTCAGGACGAACTGCTCGCCCAACTTGCTGCCTGACGGGTTAACGTCTCAGAGTTGCTGGAAGAAGGCGGATTCTTCGTCGCTCAATGGTGGCAGTTCGTTCCCGGTATCGGCTTGTTGTGGTTCCGGGTTGTGTGTTGTGGCAGGCCGGCCGTCCGGGACGGCGAGAGGTGTCGTACCGGTTGTCGATGAGCCCTCGGCCGGATTGTCCAGTTGCTCCAGCCAGAGTCCGGTTTCGCCGTTGATGTTCAGCGTCCGGTAGCGGTAGATCGCCAGTTGCGGGCAGCTGGACAGGATTGCCTGGCTACCCGGCGGGTAATCGCGACTGACGACGACCAGGCGCACCGGCAGTTGCCGGTTTCCCAGTGCCTCGTATACCTGGTTCACCCAGGGCAGCGCACTGGAAAGCTGCTCGCTCGTTTGCAGACCGTTGAGCAGCGCCGACTGGCTTTGTTCCGGATCGAAACTGATCAGCACGGGGCGGCTGTCGGCATCGACAAACAGAATCGGGTTCCCGTCCCATGGCAGCTTGGCCTCCAGCAGCGTGCCGCCACCACCCAGTAACTGTTCTGCAGCGTCGATTAGCAATGTGCGCAGTTCCTCACGGTCGCAGGGCTCGGACGTTTCGATACAGAGTTTCATAGCGGCTATCCTCTATCCTGTGTCTGAGTGACCGGTCGCAGACAGGTAGAAGCCGCTGCGCACCAGTCGCTCGCTGATGCGTGCGAGAAAATTTTTGCGGTGGTGGTTAACCGGGCCGTGTTCGGGTGTCACCTGCTCCGGCAGGAAGCCGAGGTTCAGAAGCGGAACGTCAAGGTAGCGCAGCGAGCCGACCGCAAGCTTGCGGAAGTAACGCCATGCCGCGTGCTGGTCGCGTGGGCCGACCACAACGATGCCGATTTCCACGCCGCGGCCTTCCGCCAGATACTTGATGCGGCGGTAGGCGGTACGGACCGTATCGAGTTTGGCCGGCACCAGCAATACGATATGGTCGAAGTGTGCCGCCTTGACGGTTTCGGCTGAGGTAACGGGAACAAGGCAGTACTGGTGTCCCTCGGTACGGGGTCCTGGCTCCCCGGACAGATCGCGGTGTTCGCCGCTCCAGGGTTCATTGAGGTGGCAGATTACGCTTTTGTGCCCGCGCTGACCAAGAACCTGGCAGAGGTCGTGGGTGATCCAGCTTTGCCCGGCGTTATCGAGAAGAAAAGGAATCGTCCGGCACGAACCCGCGTTACCCGTGGTGTCCGGGGCGTCGCTGAGAAAACGCGTGCTGATTCGGGCCAGACGATCGGAGGAAGTGGACTTGCGCTGCCACACCGGGCTGAGTTGACTGGTCATCAGTGATGTACCGATACCTGCAGCAGGGAATTGACGCCGCCCAGTTCATTGGGAATTTCAGCCGGGTTGGTCGGGTCGGCCTGCCATTTGCCATCGATGAGCAGTCGGTATTCGTAGACGCCGGGCTCGGCGGTAAAGACTTTTTGCCAGTGACCGTTGATGTTGCGGGTTTCGATATTGCGATCCGGTATCCAGTCATTGAAGTCGCCGGCGATCTGCAGGCGCTGGCAGTCAATCTCGTCAAAGGTCAGAACGACCAACCGGTGCCGGGGTTGTTCGGCATGTTCTTTCATGGTCATGTCCTCTGTTGTGTCATCAGTAGGTGGGGCACAGGTACCCCTGTGGGATCTACCTGAGCGCCCCACCACCAGGCCTGTATTGGTATTACTGGTTCAGGCGTATTTCCTCCGGTTTCTCCATGGCAGCGGGAAACAATTCGCCCTGTTCCGGCTGTTTCTGCTGCAACTGCTCCACTTCCCTCGCCAGTTCAGCGATCGGAAATACCCATTCCTGACCGGTGAGCGCGTCAAAGGCCCGCTCACCGTGAAACACCAGTACCACGTCGCCGGTTACCACCAGCGACAGTTCCACCAGCGGCCGCTCCGCCGTGGGAAGAAAACGTGTAAGGGACTGCAGGCATTTGCGGACACGCTGCAGGGATATGTTGGCGTCGAGCAGACGTTTGGCCGCGCGCAGGGCAATCAGATCTGTGAAGGTATAGCGGGCGTGTCCGCCGCTTGTGCGGATGGTGGGAACGACCAGGCCGGTCTTGCGCCAGTACCCCAGCTGACGCGTGCTCAGGCCGGTAATGGTGGCGGCCTGTTGACGACTGAACGAGTCTTGCGTCACTGCTACTCCCTGCCCGACAGGGCTCGATTTCGGCAAGTGTCGCAGGCTTTCAGGATATGTCAAGAAAAAAGGGACAAAAATACTCGTTTTTGTCCCTTTTTGAACTGCCGACGGGCGGGTTTGCCCCGCGTGCCGGTTACTTTTTTATCGTGCGTGGTTGAACCGGTGTTACCAGTCCGGACTGGCTGGCGAACCAGGCGCCGACGTCTTTCATGTCCTGTTCGGACAGGCCTGCGGCAAATCCGGACATAATCGGGTTGCTGCGGGCGCCGCTCTTGTAGTCCAGCAGTGCACGCACAATATAGTCGGCATACTGGCCGGCCAGGCGCGGGTACTGCGGGTTGGTGCTGTTGCCATCCGCGTTATGGCAGGCGGCACAGGATTTCGCGGCAATGGCCTTGCCGGCCTCGGTGTTGCCAGCGGCCTGGACATTCAGGGCGCTGGCGCCGAGCAGTGTGAAAACGGAAATCGGTATCAGACGTTTCATCTATCATTCCTCAACTGGATTCGGTGCAGGTTATTTGCCGCTGGCGGCGAAAAAGGCAGCGACGTCTTCCATGTCCTGTTCGCTCAGGGACTTCGCCTGGGCCTGCATGGTCTTGTGTGATCGCTGACCAGCCTTGTAGGCCTGTAGCGCGGATACCAGGTACTGCGCATGCTGGCCGCCCAGTCGAGGGACATGATAGGATGGATAGACGTTGGTGTAGCTGGGTATGCCGTGGCAGCCCATGCAGGTTGCGGCCTTGACCTTGCCTGCGGCGGGGTCACCGGCAGCGATACTGCCGGTCGACACGGCGCTTGCTGATGCCAGCAGCACCAGTGCGGTTAGGTTGGTTGTCTTCATACGTCCTCGCTTCGTTTGGTGGTTATTCTGGTTGTCGCCGCGTTATTGTCAGAATACGGCGCAGTCCTGAATGACGCTGATCGCGCTTCTTATGGTTCCGGGACCGACGGCAGTATATCGCAAAGCTTACCAGCTGATATAGCTGTAGCCCTGTTCCTGCAGTTGCATGAGGTCGTCGGCGCCGATTTCGACGACTTCCGCGAAGTCGAGCATGTCGTCTTCCGTCCAGCCGAGTGCTTTCATGGTGTTGCCGCAGGCGTGGAAGGAAACGCCATAGGCGGACAGGCTGGCGACACGCTTTTTGACGATCTCGGGAATCGGGCGCAGCGGATCTTCAGCGAGGATATGAATGCCCGGGCCGATGGCGGTTACCACGATATGGATGTTGTCACCGTATTTTCGCAGCAGGGCTCCAACCGAGAACAGTACGTGTTCCATGTATTCGGGATCGGCCTTGTTGAACTGGTAGACCACCTTGTGTTCAGGGTCGCCAAACAGCGGTTCTGCGGCAACGGGTGACAGGGCGGTAAGCACGGCGAGCGTGGCTGCGGTGAAACCCTGGGTAAGGAAACGGCGTCTTTGCATCAGTGTCTTCATTACGATATCCGGATAGTATGGGGCTGCTCTGTGGGACATTGCCGAGCCGGTCAATGCTCAACCGGCGCGCTGCATGCAGTGTATAATGTACCCCGATTCAGCGTCTGCAACCATGAGAGTTGTGTCGCCGGCGCTGTATCCGGTTACCACGCAGGTTTGAGATGACAGAGTCAACGGCCCGTTCCGGGCATGCCACCCTTGATACATTGCAACAGCAACTGGATGTCTGTCTGGCGCGGGATATTCCCGCCCTGGGTAAAAAAATTGCCGGCCTGCGCCGGCGTTCGCAGCGTGGTCTGCCAGTAGACCGTGGCCTGATGGAACTGGAAAAGGCCGTGCGTGCCTCCCGGCTGCAGGTCGAGTGCAGACGCAAGGCCGCTCCGCGGCCTGATTATCCGCTTCAGCTCCCGGTCGTTGAACAGCGGGAAACCATTCTGGAGGCGATCGCCGCGCACCAGGTGATCATCCTGTGTGGCGAAACCGGTTCCGGCAAGACCACCCAGTTGCCCAAACTGTGTCTGGAACTCGGGCGTGGCGTTCGCGGCAAGATAGGGCATACCCAGCCGCGTCGTCTTGCCGCGCGCAGTCTTGCGGCGCGTATCGCCGAAGAGCTGCATTGTCCGCTGGGCGAGGGCGTGGGTTACAAGGTCCGTTTCCAGGACCGGGTACGCGACAGCAGCTACGTCAAGATCATGACCGACGGCATTTTGCTCGCCGAGATCCAGTCCGACCCGGAACTGCGTGGATACGACACCCTGATTATCGACGAAGCGCACGAACGCAGCCTGAATATCGATTTTCTGCTCGGTTACCTGCGCAGGCTGTTGCCGCGACGGCCGGAACTGAAAATCATCATTACCTCAGCGACCATCGATCCGCAGCGGTTTTCGCGGCACTTTGCCGATGCGCCCGTGATCGAAGTGTCCGGTCGCACCTTCCCGGTGGAAATTCGTTACCGGCCGGTCAGCGGTGAGGACGAGGATCAGCGCGACCGCAGTCGTACCCAGGCTATTGTCGATGCCGTCGATGAGCTGGCCGCTGAAGGCCCGGGTGACATCCTGGTGTTTCTGCCCGGTGAACGCGCTATTCGCGAAACCAGCGAGCTGTTGCGCAAGCACCATCCCGCACACACGGAAATCATGCCGCTGTATGCGCGCCTGTCGGCTCAGCAGCAGGGCCAGGTGTTTCGTCAGCACCATGGGCGGCGCATCGTGCTGGCGACCAATGTTGCGGAAACCTCGCTGACGGTGCCGGGCATCCGTTATGTCATCGATACCGGGCTGGCGCGAATCAGTCGCTACAGCTACCGCACCAAGGTGCAGCGGCTGCCCATTGAGCCGGTGTCGCGGGCATCGGCCAGCCAGCGCGCCGGGCGTTGCGGTCGCGTGAAGGCCGGTATCTGCATTCGTCTGTACAGTGAAGAGGATTTTCTGTCGCGCCCGGTGTTCACGGCGCCGGAGATCCAGCGCACCAACCTGGCGGCGGTTATCCTGCAGATGGCATCGCAGAAGCTGGGCGATGTGGAAGCCTTTCCATTTGTCGACCCCCCCGATGTGCGGCTGGTACGCGACGGGTACAGGTTGCTGCACGAACTCGGCGCAGTCGATACGCAGCAACGCCTGACACCGCTGGGACGGGAGATCTCGCGTTTGCCGCTCGACCCGCGCCTGGCTCGCATGATTCTGGCCGCGCGCGAACAAAATTGCCTGAGCGAGATCCTGGTGATCGCGGCGGTGCTGGAGGCAGCCGACCCACGTGACCGACCGCTCGACAAGGCCCAGGCTGCCGACGAAAAACACACCCTGTTTCGCGATGACAAGTCAGACTTTCTTTCCTATTTGAAACTGTGGCGGACATGGCGCGAGCAGGCGCGCCACCTGTCACAGAACAAGTTGCGCAAATGGTGCCGTGACCATTTTGTTTCCTGGTTGCGTATGCGCGAGTGGGCCGACATTCACCGACAGTTGCATGAGCAGGTCACCAGCATGGGCATGCACTGCAACGACACCGATGCGGACTACCGGGCCATCCACTGCGCCTTGCTCAGCGGCCTGCTCGGCAATATCGCGTTTCAGATCGAGCCGGGCGAATACCAGGGTGCGCGTAACCTGCGCTTCAGGCTGTTTCCGGGGTCTGCGCTGGCGAAGAAGAAGCCCGGGTGGGTGGTCGCCGCTGAACTTGTCGAGACCGGCAGGCGTTACCTGCGTACGGTGGCGGTGATTGATCCGGCCTGGGTCGAACCGCTGGCGAAGCCGTTGCTGAAACATCAGTATTCCGATCCGCACTGGGAAAAACGTGCTGCCCGGGTCGTCGCTTTCGAGCGCGTGACCCTGTACGGCCTGCCGCTGGTGAACCGGCGCAAGGTCAACTACGGCCCCATCGATCCCGAGACGGCACGTAGCCTGTTTATCCGGCACGCGCTGGTGGAAGGGTTGTTCGATACGCGCGCGCCGTTTGCGGAGCACAACCGGGCGCTGCTCGCGGAACTGGACCAGCTGGAATCCAAAGCGCGCCGGCGTGATGTGCTGGTCGAAGCGGATGCCCTGTACCAGTTTTTTGACGAGCGCCTGCCCGACGACGTGTATGACGGACCCCGCTTCCACCGCTGGTGGAAGAAGGTAGCCGCCGCCCAGCCGAAGCGCCTGCACCTGGAACGTGATGCCGTCATGCGCCAGGACGCCGGGACGGTGGATGAACAGGCGTTCCCGGCAAAGTTGAGTGTGCGGGGACTGTTGCTCGCGGTGAGTTATCGTTTCTCGCCCGGCGACGAAGACGACGGCGTGTGTGTGGGAATTCCGCTTGCTGCACTCAATCAGTTACGCAGCGAAGATTTCGACTGGCTGGTGCCGGGACTGATACAGGAAAAGGTGACCCTGCTGATCAAATCCCTGCCCAAGTCGCTGCGTCGCCATTTTGTACCGGCACCGGATTTTGCGCGCGCCTGCCTGGAGGCGATGGAGGAACGCGAAGGCGACCTGCTGAATGTGCTGGCACAACAGCTCGGGCGCATGACGCAGGTCGAGGTACCGCGCAACGCCTGGCGAGCAGAGTTGTTGCCGCGACACCTGTTCGCCTGGTTTGAACTGGTCGACGATGAAGGCAAACGGCTCGACGGTAGTCGTGATCTTGAGGTCTTGCAGCAGGCCTGGGGTGAGCAGGCACAGAGTCGCTTTTCCCGGGTTGCGGACAGTCGCTACGAACGCCGGAATGTGCGTGACTGGGACTTTGGTGATTTGCCGGAGTTCGTGGAGATAGCGAAGAGCGGCGTCACCCTGCGTGCCTGGCCGGCGCTGGAACAGGCCGATGAGCTTGTCAATCTTCGCTTGTTCGATAACCCCGACGCGGCTGCGGCTGCGCACCGGCAGGGCGTGCTGGCACTGTTCCGGTTGAATGCAGGGCGGCGTCTGCGTGATGTGCGGCGCGCGGTGCCGGAGTTGCAGAAACAGACGTTGTGGTTTGCGCCTATGGGATCCGCAGAGCGCTTGCAGGCAGACCTCGAACTCGCGGTTCTGCAGGCGGCTTTCATGGCCGGTGCGGAACCTGTACGCGACGAGGCGGCTTATCGGCAGCGTCTTGAAGCGGGGAACACCGTTTTGCTGGAGCGTGCGGTGGATATCGGTCGTCACAGCTACGAAGCGCTGCAGGCCTGTCACCAGCTCAACCGTGCGCTGAAGGGCTCGGTATCACCACAGCTGCTGGCGGCGATGAACGAGATACGCGCGTATGCCGGCACACTGGTCTATCCCGGATTCCTGTCCGGAACACCGCCGTCGCGTTTGCCGAGGCTGGCGGTCTACCTGCGTGCTGCAATTGCCCGGCTGGAAAAGCTGCCGGGTAATGTCGAGCGGGATCGTAAACTGGGGTTGCAGGTGCAGGAATATCAGTCGCGCTACGCGCAGGCGTTGCAACAGGGCAGCCTGCCCCGTGAGCAACTGGAATCGTTCCGCTGGTCGATCGAGGAGCTTCGGGTCTCGCTGTTCGCGCAGGAACTGGGGGCCGTGGACAAGGTGTCGCCGGAACGGCTGGACAAGGCCTGGAAGGCGCTGGTGTCCAGCTGATTCCGGCGTCCGTGTCAGCCGTCGAACTTCTGCAGGATCAGCGAGGCGTTGGTGCCGCCGAAACCGAAGCTGTTGGACATCACAGTGTGCAGCCCGGCGTTGTCCTTGCGTTCGCGCTGGATGGGGAAGCCTTCAGCAACCGGGTCCAGCTGCTCGATATTGGCCGAGGCACAGATGAAGTCGTTTTCCAGCATCAGCAGCGAGTAGATGGCTTCCTGTACGCCCGCCGCACCCAGTGAATGACCGGTGAGCGATTTGGTGGAGCTGATGGCGGGGATGTTGTCGCCAAATACTTCCTTGATGGCTTCCAGTTCGCGGGTGTCGCCGACCGGCGTGCTGGTGCCGTGGGCGTTGATGTAGTCGATGGTGACATCGCTGTCGCCCAGCGCCTGGCGCATGCAGCGCACCGCACCTTCACCGGAAGGCTGAACCATGTCGTAGCCATCCGAGGTGGCACCATAGCCAATGACCTCGGCGTAAATTTTTGCGCCGCGGGCTCTTGCATGCTCCAGTTCCTCGAGTACCAGCATGCCGCCGCCGCCGGCGATGACGAAGCCATCGCGGTTTGCGTCGTAGGCGCGCGATGCGACTTCCGGTGTGTCGTTGTACTTGGACGAAAGCGCGCCCATGGCGTCAAACAGCAGCGTCAGACTCCAGTGCAGTTCCTCTCCGCCGCCGGCAAACACAATGTCCTGTTTGCCCATCTGTATCAGTTCGCAGCCGTTGCCGATACAGTGTGCGCTGGTCGAGCAGGCGGAGCTGATCGAGTAGTTCACGCCCTTGATCTTGTAGGCCGTCGACAGACACGCCGAGTTACTGCTGCCCATGGTGCGTGGGACCATGAAAGGGCCGACTTTTCTGGCACCTTTTTCCCTTAACAAGTCGACCGCCAGTACAACATTCGATGTCGAGGTGCCGCCGGATCCGGCGATCAACCCGGTGCGCGGGTTGGAAATCTGCTCCTCTTCCAGCCCGGCATCCTCAATGGCATCTTTCATCGCCAGATAATTGTAGGCAGCGCTATCGCCCATGAAACGGCGCAACTTTCGGTCAATGGTGTTCAGATCAACGTCTACCGCGCCGTGGACGTGGCTGCGGAAGCCGAGTTCTTCGTACTCCGGCGCGAAGACAATGCCGGATTTTCCCTCTCGCAGGGACTCCAGAACCTGTTGCCGGGTGGTGCCGATGCTGGACGTGATGCCCATGCCTGTAACTACAACGCGTCGCATAACAATAAATCCTAAAAATCTTCAGTGGAGGTGAACAGACCGACACGCAAACTCTTTGCGTGGTAGATTTCCTTGCCATCGACGTCCATGACGGCGTCGCCGATGCCCATATACAGTTTGCGCTGTATTACGCGCTTCAGGTTGATACGGTAGGTGACTAGCTTTGCATCCGGTGTCACCTGGCCGCTGAATTTGACTTCGCCGGAACCCAGCGCGCGGCCGCGGCCCGGTCCCCCCAGCCAGCCCAGGTGAAAACCGATCAGCTGCCACATGGCATCCAGACCCAGGCAACCCGGCATCACCGGATCGGTTTCGAAATGGCAGTCGAAGAACCACAGGTCGGGCTTGATATCGAGCTCGGCAATGATTTCGCCTTTGCCGTATGCGCCACCCTCGTCACTGATGTGCGTGATACGGTCGAACATCAGCATGGGGGGCAAGGGCAGGCGTGCATTGCCGGGGCCGAACAGTTCGCCGTGCCCGCAGGCCAGGAGTTCTTCGTAGCTAAAGCTGGTTTTTTTGTCTTGAGTCAAGGTGGTTGCCGTCACTGTGTCATGGCCGGAGATGGCGTGGCTGAATAGTTGCAGGCGCGTATTCTAGCGGGTTGGGCGGAATTTTGCATGGCGCGCCGATGTTATAGTGTGGTTCGGTTTTTCCTGACTGAACCGAAAGGGGTATTTCGGGCAATCAGCCGGCAGGGAGTGATATGGCGATAAATCTTTCACGATGGCTGCGGCGCGCCACTTTTTTGTCGGCGCGCAAGCGTATTGAATGGTTTCCCCCGTTTAAACTCATGGGTGTCAAGGTCGTAGCGCTTGAAGACGACTGGCAGCGCGTCGTTTTGCGTCTGCCGCTCACCCCTTTCTCGCGCAATATGGGGGGCAGCATGTTTGGCGGTTACCAGGCGGCGATCGCTGACCCTGTCGCGCCGATCGCCTGTGCCAAGCAGTTCCCCGGCCACTCGGTATGGACACGTTCGCTGAGTGTCGATTTTGACCTGCCCGGGAACAGTTCGCTGGAACTGCGTTTTGAGTTCGATGAGCAGATCAAGGCGCAGATACGTGAGGATCTGCAGCGCGACGGGCGCAGTAATCCGTGGTTTGAGTACGGGTTGTATCGTGAGGATGGACAGCGATGCACGCGGGTTCGCTGCCGGGTTGCTATTCGCCCCGCCGGATACTCCGGCCGCTAGGCGTTCAGTCCATCAGTTCTGTTGGTCGCCGGGAGTGCGTTTCTGTTGCTGCCGGCTTTTCGCTGTCGCCGAGCGCCGCGCGCAGTGCTTTTACAAGATTGTCGTATCGTTGTTCGTGAGAGCGGTTCCATGCGTCAAGGATGGGCAGAACGCCTCTCGCGAGCGCGTCGGGGGTCGTTGCTGGTGTTGTGTTGCGTGCCAGTGAATCGAGCGCGTTGTGGATACTTTCCGGCGATGCCACTTCGCGCGCCCGCGCCGGAGCCGGGCGGTTATGTGACGGTGCAATGCGAGGTGGAGGTGGCGTCGACACCACCGTTTTGATCTGTCGGGGGGGAGGTGCATCGGGTGTCACAGCGGGGCGGGCGACGGGCGCAGGGGAGGACAACGCACCCTCGGCAGCGGCCATAACCTCGTCTGCCCGAATGCCAGAGCGGATTTCAGGCGTACATACGCCGAAATGGACATTGAAGGGAACAGGCACGCCATCGGCATCAACCTCCAGCTGTTCAATTGCCTCGTTCAGCTGGGCGAGCACGCGTTTTGCTCCCGGCTGGCTGGCTGACGGAAGCAGGACGCCGAATGTGTCCAGGGCGATCAGGCCTACGGTGTCTTCACGTCGGCGGCCCTCGATCAGGACGTCGGCGAGTTTTCTGGCCAGCTTTTCAGCAACCTGTTTGCCGCGCCTCAGGAACAGGACCTTGTATTTATCGATGCGAACCACGATCAGTGACAGTTCGCTGCGGTGGCGGGTGGCATACGCCAGGTTTTCCTCCAGATGACTGATGAAAGCGCGCCGGTTGGCAAGTCCCGTCAATGGATCGACCTGGCTGATTTCGCGCAGTTGTTGTTTCTCGGTTTCGCTCTGCTGTAACGCTTCCCGGGTGTTTTTCTGGCGCACCTGTGATTTTGCGCGTGCCAGCAACTGCACCGATTCAAAGGGCTTGGTAATGAAGTCGCTGGCTCCGGCGGCAAGCGCACTCTGCTTGCTGCCGTCGTCATCTTCTGCGCCGGTGACAATAATGACCGGCAGTTCTCTGAGACGGGACTCGCGGATACGTTTCAGCAGTCCAAGACCGTCGAGATTTGGCATCGACAGGTCGGACATTACCAGCGAGACTTCGGGGTGCTGTTGCAGAATTTCCCATGCATCTTCGCCGTCAGCAGCCTGCAGGATATTAAAGTCATTCATCAGGATCTTGCGAGCCGCGACACGCATCAGGCGCGAGTCATCGACCACCAGCAGTGTTGTCTTGTCAGTATCTGAGTCTGCCATTACCTGAGTCCGGCCATGCACCAATTAAATAGAAGATTACAGGGTGATTTCGGCCGGATTTTTCGGATCTTTAGTAAGTTACTGTCGAAGCTGAAGTTTAGTCGGTTGTGGCGGCGTTGTTGTGCCTGCAGCCGATTCCTCCACGTGAGACAGGAAATTGCGGCGTGGCGGTTCCAAGTTGTTTTTTCCGGCGTCAGCGGGGCTTAAGTAAGGGTCATTCCGGCTTGACAGCATGATTTTGGTCCTGGTGGTCGGGAACGGCAACAGGGGATGGGCTAAGCTGATAAGTGCTGTATAAGCAATGAGTTAGTGTGTTCCCGGCAAAAAAAAGGCCTGCTTGCGCAGGCCTCTGTCAACAGCTTGGCTGCCGGTTAGCGGCGAGCCCGTTTCTTGGCTGCCTTTTTCTTCGAGGCCTTTTTCTTGGCTACCTTTTTCTTCGAAGCTTTTTTCCTGGTGGCCTTTTTCTTGGCTACCTTTTTCTTCGAAGCTTTTTTCCTGGTGGCCTTTTTC